>VBKX01000162.1 GCA_005879435.1 Deltaproteobacteria bacterium | reverse complement strand
TTATCGGCAACAAAACTCCACGAATCATATTTTCCCCCACGTTCAGTGTCTCTGTTCGGCGACTTTATTTTTTTATTTTCAATTGTCAATTTTTGATTATTACCCGCACGCCTACCCGTGTATCCAATCGATAGATCTCGGTCGCCTGCTTTTTGTCTACCATGCCCTTGGGCCGGCCACCGCGCAGGCCTGTCTCGATCGCATCCACAACGATCTTGCGAAACTTTATGACACCACGATCGGAAACGCTGAGCTGCTCGCTGCGCTCGCCGAGCAAACCCTGCGTGCCCTGCGTCATTAAATCCTCTTTGCGGATGTTGCCTTTGTAAGGCATGAATTGGCGCTTGTCGTAAGGCATCACTTCCTGCACCGGCGCCTCTTTTTCGCGCAGCGCTTTGAGTTTCTCGAAGAAATTCGCTTCCGGTCCTTTATAATTATCCGCGGTAAAAAGCATGAAGTGCTCATCGTCATTGGGCGTCACAAACATCCAATGCTCGCATTGCGAGCCTTCCTCGATCAGCGCCGCCGCGTCCATCTTGGCATGAACAAATTCCGTGTCGCCCACTTGAACGATACTCGGCAACGCCAGACTCATTTCGTCGACAAATTCCGTCCCCGGCTTCGGGCCCGGCTTGGTCATGACGACTTTCATGCCGTAATCCATCTCGACAAACTCGAAGTGCGGCATTTCCGTGTAACTGAAAAATTGATTACCCCAGGATTGTTGGCCGTAGCCGGCGTGCCGATGCAATATACAGACGTGCGCCGGGTCCGCGGAGTTTTCAAAGAAATTAAACCAGTTGTAGTCGGCGTGGCGCACTGGCTCGATCTGCCATTGGCTGCCGCGATCGACCAATGGCCCATACTTCGGCAGCGCCGGTGGATCGTCCCGATCGGGTCCCATGTACGCGAAGATCAATCCGCCCTGTTCTTGCACCGGATACGATAGATGCTTCACCTTCTGCGGAAACTTGCTGTCCTTGGGCTCTGCCGGCATTTCCAGACACTGCCCCGAGACGTCGAAAAGCCAACCATGATAAGGACAGCGGATACCGCCGCATTCGATATCGGCATATTCCAACGACGTGCCGCGATGCGGACAGTGCAGTCCGAGTAAGCCGAGCTTGCCGAACTCGTCGCGAAACAATACGAGAGCTTCGCCGAACACTTTGACCGCTTGCGGAATATCGTAAAGATCGCGCGCAATGCCAACTACGACCCAGTAGCGGCGAAACCAATCGCCGCACGGCGTCCCCGGCCCCACGTGCGGAATATCCGCCACCGTCACGCTCTTGTTCTTTCTTTTCGCACTCACTTTCGCCACTGACTTTTCCTTCTCAACTCGGTCTTAAGTCCCATCCTAAACGGCTTGAACGATTTGAACGTCTTGAACTATTTGAACGATTCTTTTTTACTTGAAACCATATTCTTTCCAACGCTGCAAAACCATCTGACGCATCGCATCCGTCGGCTCCGCTACCTCGCCACGAAAGTTTTCTTTTATCGTCAGGTCGAGCATCGCCTTTGAAGTCAGCCCGTCAACGGTCGCCGACGGTTCGAGCGAACTAGTGATGCCGCGCGGAATAATGTACATGTCCGTCGCCGGCTGAAAACGCGTAGTCAGGGCCCAGAGCACCTCATTGGGATCTTCGAGATTGATATCCTCGTCGACCACGATCACGTGCTTCCACTTGCCGCTTCGAGTGTACAGCGATGCAGCGAGAATATTGTTCACGATACCCGGCCGCATGAGACGTTTTTCCAGCTGGAGGATCAGCACGATCGAAACTCCCCAAGGCGGCGCATAAGCTTTTTTCAGGGCCGGATAGGCCGGCTTTAACTCTTGGTAAGCCGCCACCGCATAGGTCAGCGCGTCCACGTACAAGTGTTCGTGCGGCGGCTTGCCGAGCCAAATATTATGGTAGATAGGATTCTTGCGGTGGGTCACCGCTTTGATTGTCATGATCCGCTCGTTCGGCACTTGCGCCGTCGTATAGCCGCAAAACTCGCCGAACGGCCCCTCGTCGCCAGTCTTCGCTGGGATCTTCAGCTCCCCTTCGAGCACGATCTCCGCGAGAGCCGGCACCTCCAAGTCGATGGTCCGACACTTGACGACATCGACCGGCTCACCGGCGAGGCCGCCGGCGATTTCCAGCTCGAACACTCCGGCGCGTGGCTCGAACTGCGACGCGACGTAAACCGCCGGCGGCACACCGATGCACACGGCGACTTGGAAATTTCTTTGGCCGCGCTTCTCGGCGTTTTTTATAAAATCGTGACCGTCATGCCCGGGTGTGAACCGAATCGTAACTTCGTTTTTCGATACCAGCATCATTCGGTAGATCGCGAGATTGTTGCCGTACTCGGGATCTTTGATAATGACATGGCCCGCCGTAATATACGGCCCGCCGTCGCGCGGGTTGTTGGTGCAGAGCGGCAATTTCGTGACGTCGACTTCGCTCCCTTCCATGACGACTTCTTGACACGGACCATTGGCAACGAGGCGAGTAGGAATCGGCGTGGTCGCGCGCCGGACGGTCTCTTCAAAAACATTTTTTTGCGACAAGCCCAAAGCCAGAGCCACCCTGCGGTCACTCGCCAAAAGCTGGCCGACTACGGGAATCGTTGAACCTTTCACATTTTCGAAAAGCAGCGCCGGGCTGTTGGGCCGCTCGTTGAAGATCTTGCAGATAGCGCCAACCTCATGCTTCGGGTCCACCTGAGCAGCGACCGTATGCAGCTCGCCTGCTTTCTCCAAATTGTCGAGAAACTCACGTAAATCCATCATACGCTGACTTCGAACCTCCAATGATCTCATAGCCGCCGCTTAGTGTCGCGATCCGGTCTTAGAACATCATCGACCCGCTACGCGAATTCACCGAGCAAACGCCGTCAAAAGCACTTTGTCATTTCATGCGCATCGTACAAGGCGTTTTGAAATCATGTCAATCTTTAAATATTTAACTTTTAGTCAAGTTTTTTTTATGGAACTTCGCCAGCTCAAAAGCCTTTGCCTGATCGCCCAGCACTGCACCGTGAAGGAAGCCGGCAAGCGATCGTTCTTGACCTCGTCGGCGGTTTCGCTGCAGATCAAGATGCTTGAGAAAGAGTTGGGGATAAAACTTTTTGAGCACGTCGGAAAAAAGTTGG
>VBKX01000696.1 GCA_005879435.1 Deltaproteobacteria bacterium | reverse complement strand
CTTTGTCGTCATGCCGATCATGGTCGGAACTTTCGGCAATTTTCTGATTCCGCTGATGATCGGCACCCGGGATATGGCATTCCCAAAATTGAACATGCTCTCTTTCTGGGTCGGCGCCATCGCGACCTGCGTGATGCTCTCGAGCTTTTTTGTTCCTGGAGGTCCGGCGGCGGGCGGTTGGACAAGTTACGCACCGTTGTCCGCGAGAGCGCAATACACCGGCGTCGAATGGGGACAAAATCTCTGGATCATCAGCTTGCTGATTCTTGGCGTGTCTTCGCTGATGGGATCGATTAATTACATTACGACCATCATCAACATGCGGGCGCCGGGCATGACCTATTTCCGCATGCCGTTGACTGTCTGGTCGCTCTTTGTCACGGCGATCTTGCTACTGCTCGCCTTGCCGGTTCTCACCGCGGCGTTAGCCATGTTGCTCTTCGACCGTATAGCTGGCACGAGCTTTTTTCTCCCGGAAGGCGGCGGGCAACCGCTGCTCTGGCAGCATATGTTTTGGTTTTTCGGCCATCCGGAAGTCTACATTTTAGTGCTGCCGGCTATGGGCGTCACTTCCGATATCCTTTCCACTTTTTCGCGCAAGCCCATTTTCGGCTATCACGCCATGGCTTTTTCCATGATCGCGATTGCTTTTTTATCGTGGATCGTTTGGGGCCATCATATGTTTGTCAGCGGCATGAATCCGCTGCTCGGCACGGCGTTCATGATGACGACGATGGTCATTGCGGTGCCGTCCGCGATCAAAGTTTTCAATTGGTTGGGCACCTTGTGGGGCGGGACGATTCGCTTGACCTCGCCGATGCTTTTTGCGTTGGGGTTCGTTTCGAACTTCGTGATCGGTGGTCTGAGCGGAATCTTCATGGCATCGACACCGGTCGATATCTACATCCACGACACGTACTACATCGTTGCTCATTTCCATTATGTCGTCGCCGGAATCGTTTTTGCTCTATTCGCGGCGGTTTACTACTGGTTTCCCAAGATGTTCGCTCGCACGATGAACGAACCGCTGGCAAAGATTCATTTCGTCTTAACCTATATTTTCTTCAACGGCGCGTTTTTTCCCATGCACTTCCTCGGCGTCGCGGGGCACATGCGGCGAATTTACAATCCAACTCAATACGAGTTCTTGCAGCCGATGCAGCATTGGAACGTGTTCATCACGATCAGCGCGCTGCTCTTGGGCGCTTCGCAGTTTTTCTTCCTGTTTAATTTCATCTGGAGTCTAATCGCCGGCAAGAAGGCGGATCGAAATCCCTGGCAGGCCAACACGCTGGAGTGGTCGGCGCCGACGCCGCCGCCGCACGGCAATTTCGAGGTACAGCCGGTCGTTTACCGCGGCCCCTACGAGTACAGCTCGCCGGAAGTCAAAGAGGATTGGCTTCCGCAAGATAGAAATCTCGGTACTACCGCCGCAGCGCGAGCGCATTAACGGAAAATTGAAATATGAAAGCGGACGGTAGCGGGATGGAGGAACCCATCCTCCCCCATCCTTTAACTATTTCAGTTTGGCCGCACCGCATCGCCGTCATTCTCGTCGGCGCCACCTTTCCCCTCTTATTCATCGGCGGGCTCGTCACCGGCAAAGGCGCGGGACTGGCGGTGCCGGATTGGCCGACCAGTTTTGGCTACAACATGTTCCTTTATCCGTGGTCGAAAATGGTTGGCAATATTTTCTACGAGCATAGTCATCGGCTGGTGGCTTCCTTCGTCGGTTTATTGACGATCGGCTTGGCGCTGGCGTTGTGGTTGCGTGAGCCGCGCCCCTGGCTGCGCCGGCTCGGCCTTGCCGCGTTGGCATTGGTGATCCTTCAAGGTGTTCTCGGAGGTTTGCGTGTCGTGCTGCTGGAGCAAACTTTGGCGATCGTGCATGCGGCAACGGCGCAGCTCTTTTTTGCGCTGACGGTTTGCCTGGCGGTTTTCACGTCGGCCGGCTGGACTCATGGCGCCGTCGAGACGACGCTGAATGACGGCGGGCGGTTGCGCCGCCTGGGCGCGATGACTACGGTGCTTATCTACGGGCAAATCGTCCTTGGCGCGGTGTTGCGCCATACCGGGGAACGGGTCGACGCCCACCTTACTTTTGCCGGGCTGGTTACACTCCACGTAATTTTTATTATGATAAGGGTGATGAAAGATCATTCTGCCGCGCCGGCTCTGCTCCGGCCGGCGCTGCTGCTTTTCGCGCTCACGCTCGCGCAAATCGCGCTGGGAACGCTGTCCTACTTGGCCAAGTTTACCACCCTGTGGCGATTGCCTGTCGACGCGATCGTCCTGCTGACGACGACGCATCTCGCGGTCGGCGCGCTTATGCTTGCCGCCGCTGTAACACTGACCTTGCGCGCCCATCGCCTTTCGGCGCCGCCAAAGTTTCTCCGCGGCGAAAAGATCTTGACGGAGCAACTTTCCGTATGAGCTCGACCACCGATGCCGTGAATGTTGCAGCGGTGAGCGCGAGCCGGCGCGCTGTCGACTTTTTCGAGCTGACTAAGCCGCGTATCGTTCT
>VBKX01000695.1 GCA_005879435.1 Deltaproteobacteria bacterium | reverse complement strand
TACGCCATCGCCGTCGATATCGGCGGTACTTTTACCGATTTAGTCGCCTTCGATCACGAAACCCATAGAGTCGTTTATTCGAAGAGTCCGACCACCTACGATAATTTGGTCGAGGGAATTCTCGACTGTTTCAACAAAGCGAGGATCAAACCGGCTGAAGCTTCGCTGGTCAATCACGGCACGACGTTGGTGATCAACTCGCTGATTCAGCGCAAGGGCGCAAAGACGGCACTTATAACGAGCAAAGGGTTTCGCGATATTCTTGAAATCGCGCGCGGCAACCGGCCCGACCCCTTTGATCTCCACTATCAGCGCGACGAACCTCTGATTCCGCGCGAGCTGCGTCTCGAAGTTGCCGAGCGAATGGACAGCAAAGGCGAGGTGGTCACGCCGCTCGATACCGCCGCGCTAAAAAAACTTGCCGACGAGATCAAAAAGCTCGGCGTTGAGTCGGTAGCGGTTTTTTTCATGAATTCCTATATCAACCCGGGTCACGAAGAAGACGCCGCGGAGAAGCTCAAAGAATTTTTGCCGGATATTTACGTCACCTTCAGTACGGATTTGACGCGCGAGTGGTACGAGTACGAGCGCTGCTCGACGGTGGCGGCCAACGCCTACGTCGGGCCGCAAGTGAGCACTTACATTCGGAGACTCGACAATGATCTCAAGAGCCAAGGCTTTCGGGGCTCGCTCTTCATGATGGGTTCCAACGGCGGGTTGTTATCCGCCGACCGAACTTGCCGGCAACCCATCGGTTTGGTCGAATCCGGCCCCATCGGCGGCTGCATCGGCGCCAGCGCCTACGCCGAAAAACTTGGCTTCAAAAACGTCGTAGCTTTCGATATGGGCGGCACCACGGCAAAGTGCGCGCTGGTCGAGAACGGCCGCTTTTCGGTCAATTCCGTTTATTACGCCAATGGCTACGTGAAAGGCTTCCCGATCAAGTCGGCGGTCATCGACATCGTCGAAGTCGGCTCGGGTGGCGGTTCGATTGCGTGGATCGATTCGCAGAACCGTTTGCACGTCGGCCCGCAAAGCGCGGGCTCGATGCCTGGCCCGGTATGTTACGGCCGCGGCGGTACGGAGCCAACGATAACCGACGCGAATCTGGTTCTTGGACGGCTCAATCCAGCGAACTTTCTCGGCGGTGAAATGCAGTTGGACATCGGCGCGGCGAGGCGCTCGGTCGCAGAACGCATCGCCACGCCTCTCGGTTACGGTGGCGAGAACGGCATGATTCAGATGGCCGACGGTATCATCGCCATCGCCACCGTGATTATGGCCGGCGCGATTCGAAAGATTTCCGTCGAGCATGGTCTCGATCCGCGCGACTTCATCCTTTTCAGCTACGGCGGCGGCGGGCCGCTGCACGCGTGCGCGCTGGCGCGCGAACTGTCTATTCCAACCGTAGTCATTCCTCCCGAGCCGGGAAACTTTTCGGCGATCGGTATGCTTCTGGCCGACGCGCGCATCGATACGTCGAAGACGTTCGTCGGAATTCTCAACGATAAAACGGTGCCGGCGATGGCCGAGATTTATCACGCGATGGAAACAGAAGCCGCAGCTTCGCTGGCGCAGGAATTCGGCACCGGCGATGTGTTCTTCGAGCATGATGCCGAGATGCGTTATCGCGGCCAGCGGCATAACATCAAAGTGCCGGTGTCCGGTTTGAAAGACGCCGAACAGATTCGCGCGTCCTTTGAGCGCGACTACAAGCGGCGCTACGGTCATGCCGACGCCAAAGCGCCCGCGGAATTTCAGGCGCTCCACTTGTCGGCATTCGCGCGCTTGAAGCAACCGGAAATCGCGCGTCTGCCGCGCGCCGCGATCAACGCAGCAGCGCCGCACACGCGACGCGTGTATATCGGCAACGCGGGTGGTTGGATCGACGCGCAGATCTATCATCGCGATGCGCTGGAGCCGGGTTTTAGCGCCGCAGGTCCGGCAGTAATAGAAGAATACGGCTCGACAACGGTGGTGTGGCCAGGGGATCGATTTGAGATCGGCGCATTGCATGAGATTCGGATTCAGTGCGTTAGTAGTTAAAGATTTATCGAGGGAGTCTGTCA
>VBKX01000158.1 GCA_005879435.1 Deltaproteobacteria bacterium | reverse complement strand
CGTTAGGTCTGGATTATATTGGTCGCGGTAGACCGAATAGAATCTTTCAGCCGCAGGGTGGTCGAGTTGGAGGAGTTTCTCCAATAGGCTGACGCCAATTTCCCGTTGGCATTGCAGAAACAACATCGCTGCGCGCTGGCCGCGCAGCACCCGCACGATTTCGTCCGGTTCCTTCTCGATCTTTCGCTGTGTCGTGCTCAGGCCGGCGATGGGAATACGGACAAATTCCGCGGTCTCTTTTACGGATAAGAGGGTCTTGAATCCTTTCTGTTCGGCTCGATACTCGAACGGGCTGCTGACGACGGTCGCTTCGACCGCGCCACCGACGAGCGCCGCAAAGCGGGCGTCAGGGCTGCCGGCGATGGCTTGCAATGTGACATCCTTGTTCGGATCGAGGCCATGGCGGCTGAGCAATTGATAGATGGCGAAATCGGCCGAACTGCCGAAACTGTTGATGGCGATCCTTTTCCCTTTAAGCGCCTTAACACTGTCGATTTCCGGGCGCGACACGATCGCATAGCCGCTCGATTTAGTGCTCGCGCTGACGATCTTTACCGGCAGCCCGCGCGTGGCGGCGCCGGCGATAAAAGGCAAGATGGTGACGTAATCCAGCTCGTTTGCCATCAGCGCACTCAGCATCAGATTAGTTCCCTGAAACTGAATGTAGCGAACTCGAAGTCCCTCTTTTTCGAAGAACCCACGTTCGCTCGCGATTCGATCAGGCAGCGCGGTCCAAGCCGAACCGCCGGTCCAGCCGATATTGATCGCTTTCGACTCGGCGCCACTGATCGTCGTAACGTGACCCGCGACAAATACAACCAACAGGACGAATGTGATGAAGCCCTGGCTCACTTTCAATCGGTTTCCTCTTGTCGCTTAACCGGCGGCCGCAACTTTCGATGTCGTGGCGCCACCGAGATGCTTGGCAAAAAACTCCAAAGTCCGCGCCCAAGACGTCGCGTCGGCTTCCGGGCGGTATCCTTTCCAGCCACTGCGATTAAACCCGTGCTGCGCGTCGGCGTAGTAGAAAAACTCGTGCGGCTTGCCAAGCTTCGTCAGCTCGGCGCCGAGCCTGCGCATTTCGTCGGGAGGCGGATTTTTATCGAGATCGCCGAAGTGGCCCTGGACCGGGCAGGAGACTTGAGCTGCCAGCATCGCCGGCGCGGGGCGGTCGCCCCATTGCTGATAGGTGCCGCCGCCGTAAAAATCGACGGTGGCTTTAAACACATCGCATGCCGCGGCCGCAAGAAATGCAATGCGCCCGCCCATGCAGAAGCCGACGACGCCGAGCCTGGATGTATCGGCGGTGGCGCAGCCTTTCAAGAAATTAATCGTCGCATGGATGTCATTGATGACGTTGACGTCGCGCCGAGTATTTTTGATATTTGCCGTGTCTTCCGGCGTCTTCGGTTCGCCTTCGCGGTGATAAAACTGCGGCGCGATGCCGATATAACCGGCCTCGGCGATGCGGCGCGTCATCTCTTGAGTGAACGCGGCAACTCCGTCTTGGTTCTGCCCGACGATGATGGCCGGAAACGGACCTGTTCCTTCGGGCTGGCACAAATAAAGCCCCATGGGGCTTTGGTCAATCGTCACTGTTTCCCAAGCAATTTTCACAAAAGATCCTCCATCACAGTGCTGAATAACTTGCCAATTCCATTAGTACCTTGAAGTATTGGTGTCAATGGTAAAACTAGCGGCCGGCGCACCGATGCTCATCGGCGAGATCGGCATTCAGCCTAAGTGTCACGCATCATTTCCTTGGGGCGCGGAATGGTGTTAGATTTAATGCGCGAACATATCTTGCGAGCAGGGAGATTTGAGTGTCGAGAGAAACGAATTTTAGGGTGACGCAATGGCTGCGGCTTAGCGCCGGCCTCGCGCTAACATTAGCTTGGGTGGTCTTTATCGTCCTTGGCGCATTCGAAATTCATGCCGGTCAAGCAAAAGCCCGCAAGCAGGGCAATCCTCCGGTCATATCCAGTCAAGCGGCCAACGCAGATCAAACGGGTCAATCGGCTCAACAGAAAAAAACATACGAGATCGATTTCAAAGAATTCAAACTCAAAAATGGCCTGCGTGTGCTGCTCGCCGAAGACCATAGCGCGCCAACATATTCGATATGCGTTACCTATAATGTTGGCTCGCGCGACGAGCGGCCGGGCCGAACCGGTTTCGCTCATCTGTTTGAGCATATGCTGTTTCAGGGATCAGAAAATGTCGGCAAAGGCGAGCACTTTATTTTGATCCAAAACAACGGCGGCAGCGCCAACGGTACGACCAATATCGACCGCACCAATTATTTCGAGACGCTACCGGCGAATCAGCTGGAGCTGGGAATTTTTCTCGAGGCGGACCGCATGCGCGCCCCGGCGATTACGCAAGCCAACTTTGATAATCAACGTCTCACTGTGCAGGAGGAGCGCCGCCAGAGCTACGACAACCGCCCGTATGGAAAAACCTATGAGACGATGATCGACCTGGCCTATGATAATTTCGCCTACAAGCATTCGACCATCGGTTCTATGGACGATCTCAACGCCGCGACCATTGAGGACGCGGAGGCTTTTTTTAGGTCCTACTATGCGCCGAACAACGCGGTTGTTGCGCTGGTGGGCGACTTTAAGACCGATGTCGCCGTCGCTTTGATTAAACAATATTTCGAAGACATACCGGCACAAACATCGCCGAGCGCGCCAGATATGACAGAGCCCGAGCAAAAAGGCGAACGGCGAAAAGTGATCGAAGACAGCTTCGCTCGGACGCCACGTCTGGACATCGTCTATAAGATTCCGCCGGGAAACACGCCTGACTGGTATGCACTCGATGTGCTCGGCGGGGTGCTTTCGAATGGCGTGTCGTCCCGGCTTTACCAAAAATTCGTCAAAGAGAAGGAGATGGCGCTGAGCATCGAAGCCGACGCCAATGAACACCGCGGCCCATCGCTTTTTTGGTTCAGTGTCATGGCCCGGCCGAGCACCGATCTCGGCGAGCTCGAAAAACTCTTGTATGACGAGATCGCGCGGGTGCAAAACGAGCCCGTCGCGGATTGGGAGCTCAAAAAAGTTCAAATGCAGCTGCGCCGCCAGCGCGCTCAACAGATTTACAGCAGCCGATCCCGCGCCAACGCCCTGGGCCACTTTGCGGTTTATTATGATCATCCGGAATTGATCAATTCGATCTGGCGCCAGTATGAGCGAGTCACGAAGACCGACTTGCAAAGAGTCGCACGGGCATATTTTAAAGACACGAATCGCAGCGTTGTGACAACGCTGCCGAAGTCCGCTTCCGGTGATCGGTAACGTCGAATGGACATGGCCAACGGAAATTTCACAGGGGTTTTCGGTAAGCTCGGCCGATTCTTGATTTTCACGGCAGGGATGCTCGCGACGATCGCGCCGCTGCTTTACAGCCAAGAGTCCGTTAGCACGCCGCTAAGCAAAGTCGAACGCAAGAACAAAGCGCCCGTCTCGCGCGAAATTCTGCGGGTCAAACTTCCGAAGCCCATCGAAAGCAAACTCAAAAATGGTCTCACCGTGCTCATTCTCGAAGATCATCGGGCGCCGTTCGTCAACGTACAGCTATACGTCGGCGGCGCCGGCGCGCTGTTTGAGCCCTCCGGTATGATCGGCTTGGCCAACGCCACGGCACAAATGCTGCGCGAAGGAACCCAATCACGCAGTAGCGTACAGATCGCGGAGGAGATTGACCGCCTCGGCGCGTCGCTCGGCGCTGGCGCGTCGTTCGGTTCACCGGACGTTGTGCTGAGCGCGTCGGGCTTGAGCGATAACTTCGATGAGTGGTTTAGCGTGGCTGTCGATATTCTGCTTCATCCGAGTTTTCCAGCCACCGAACTTGAGAAACTGAAGCAGCGTCAACGCGTGCAGCTGCGGGAGCAACGCTCGGCGTCGGGGTTTTTATTAAGTGAGCGGTTCAACCGCGCCGTATACGGGGAACACCCGGCGGCCCGCGTGGCGCCTACGCTGCAATCCATCGATCATCTTAGCCGGGATGCGTTGATCAAGTGGCACCGCGAACGCTATGCGCCGCAACGTGCAATCCTGGGCATCGCCGGAGATGTGCGCGCTACGGCATTGATCGCGAAGTTGGAGAAGCAATTGGCGCGTTGGCAGCCGAGCGAAGCCAAAGAAACTTGGCCACGCGACCCGGTCGCCGCGTCGGAGCGCAAAATCCTGCTGGTGAACCGGCCCGACTCGGTGCAAACCACGTTGGCATTAGGCAACATCGCCATACGTCGCAGCAGTCCGGACTACATACCGATGGTGGTCATGAATCACGTGATTGGCGGCGGCGCCTCCTCGCGCCTATTTCTCAATCTGCGCGAGGAGAAGGGATATACCTACGGGGTCTATAGCGACTTCAGTGCGGCGCGTTATCCTGGACCCTGGCGCGCCGGCGGCAGTCTGCGCACGGAAGTCACCGCAGGTGCCCTGACGGAGTTTTTCAACGAGATTCGCCGAATCAGGGATGAAAAAGTTCCCGCCGCGGAGCTCGAAGCCAATAAGCGCTCCATCGTCGCCAGCTTCGCGCTCTCTCTAGAGCAGCCCGCGCGGGTGCTGGGATTCGCGATCACGCAAAAGCAATATGGTCTTCCCGCCGATTATTGGGATTCGTATCCCGCGTAAATTATGGCAGTGACGGCCGGCGACGTGCAGCGAATCGCGCGTAAATATGTGGATCCGCGCACTTTACAATTGGTGGCTGTCGGCGATGCCGATAAAATCAAGCCGATCTTGGCGCAATACGGTAATGTCGAGGTTTTTGATGCCAACGGCGCGCCGCTCGGCAACGCTAAACCGTAATTTCAACCAATTTGACTTCGCCCATAAGGCAAGAGGCCCGCGGTCCGGAGCAGCGGAGCTCCCGTGAATCGTTCCCTTTGGGTCTCTTGTTTATCGTAGTGATCTGCAAATATACTTTGGCGATGTGGGACAACTCGGATGATGGAACTTGAGAATGCCGCCTGAAGCGTCTGCCTCTCCTGGAGCATTGACCGGTCTGCGAGTCCTGGATCTTACCGGACGAATGGGCGGGTACGGCGGTTTATTGCTTGCCAATCTCGGCGCGGAAGTGATCCTTATCGAACCGCCGGGCGGAGATCCGCTGCGCAGTGAGGGACCATTTAAAAACGAGGAGCCTCATCGAGAGCGAAGTATTTCATTCGCGGCATACCACTCGAACAAACGCGGCATCGTTTTAGACTTGGACAATGACGACGATCAGTCGACGTTGCGCGAACTCGCGCGCGCAGCGGACGTTCTCCTTGAAGACAAACCGGCGGGTTACCTCGATGGTCGCGGCCTCGGTTACAGCGCGCTGCAATCGATCAATCCTGGTATGGTGATGACTTCGATCACCGGTTTCGGTCAAACGGGGCCGTATCGCGATTTTAAGGCACCTAATATCGTTGCCTTTGCCATGGGCGGTCTCATGAATTTATGCGGCCATCCCGGGCGGGCGCCGCTGATGGGTCCATGCGACGTGGCCTATCATCTAGGTTCCGTGCATGCCGCCTTCGGCACTCTCGTGGCGTTGTTTAACCGGCGCGCCTCGGGCCGTGGCGAGCATATCGACGTGTCTCTGCAAGATGTCCTGGCCGCGGATCCGTTTCTGCGCGTCATGACTCGTTACAGCGTCACCGGCGAGATACCCCAGCGCACCGGACATAGCCAGTCGACCACCGTGGCGGAGACTTACCAATGCCGCGACGGATATGCGCGCGTCTTCGTCAACCAGGCGGATCACTGGAAACGCTTTATCGAGCGAAATACGAAATCGCGCAAAATCGGTTTCCCTTGCGCCAGATTGTCGACCGTTTGGTCGAAGCACGTACGCTCAATTACGAAGTCAAAAAATTCTTTGACGAATTCCAGTCGCTGCGCTTGGCCGCCGCGCCGATTAATCCGCCGAGCGCTTTCCTCGTCGACGAACAGACGAAACATCGAAACTACGTCACCGAGATCGGACACGCCGAATTGGGCCGTCATGGTTTTCCCGGCGACCCTTATCAATTCTCCGAGACTCCCTGGCGTGTCCAACGCGGCGCGCCGCTGCTCGGGGAACACCAGGGGGAGATCGGTCAGAATTTTACCCACTCCTCCGCATGGCTGACGGAAAGCGAAACTGCCAGGGCCGGTGCCGCGCCCGCTAAGAGACTTTTGGATGGGATTCGCATCATCAGTTTTCCCACCGGGATCGTTGGGCCGGCGCTCGCCGGCTTGCTCGCCGAGCACGGCGCGCAAGTGATCTCCATTGAGCCGGGCCAGTCAGCGCGCAGCCCGCAACGGGGGCAGAAATTCCAAATTGCCGCGGATCTAGAAAGTAATCGCGACCGTAGACGGATCGCTGTCGACATGAAACATCCGGACGGAGTGGTGCTGGTGAAACGGCTGATCGCCAAGTCTGATGTCGTCATGGAAAATTTCAGCGCGCGCGTCATGGCGAGTTGGGGATTGGACTATCCGCACCTTAAAGAAATTCGACGGGACATCATCATGGCGAGTTTGCAAGCGTTCGGCCAGACCGGCCCGCGCCGGGAGTATGCGAGCTTCGGACCGATTCTGATGTCCTATTCGGGCATGGCCTATCTGTGGCGCGATCCGGAAATCGAGCGGCCTGGTGCCGGTTGCCAAACGGCCTTTCCCGATTACGTCGCGCCGTCCTTCGGGGCGCTCGCTATTCTCGCCGCGTTGCATTATCGCGCCCGCACCGGTCACGGCCAATACATTGATATCTCCCAGGCGGAAACGGCCGCATCGATGATCGGCCCTGCTTACTTGGAATACCTGATTAACGGCCGCGAGCCGCAGCCCCAAGGCAACTTTGCCGCGGCAGCCGCGCCGCATGGCTGCTACCGCTGCAAAGGCGATGATCGTTGGTGCGTCATCGCCATCCAGTCACAGGAAGAGTGGATCCGCTTTTGTGAGCTCGCCGGACATCGCGAGTGGCTGACCGATCATCGGTTTTCCGAGCCGGGCGCACGGGTTGCCTATCGACAAGAGCTCGACTATTGGATCGAAAAGTGGACCGAAAAGTACACGCCGCACCAGGTGATGCTTATGTTGCAGCGCGAAGGGATCGCCGCGCGAACGCGCTTTTGCGCGCGAAGTTTTCCATCCGCAATTGGGCTGGGTGACCCGCGTCGGCCCGTCAGTGCGCTTGACCGAGAACGGGTTTTCACCTGCAGGCGAAGCCCATGTCGCCGGTCAAGACAACGATGCCGTGCTGGGAGAAATACTCGGCCTATCCAGCGCGGAAATCGACGATCTCGCGGAGGGCCAAGTGTTGCGTTAGGCCAAATTCTTCTTGACGTCCGTGATCGTGCGCAAGCTCGAAATCAAGATTGATCCTTCTTCCCTAGACCAGGCGATTCGCGAAGCCGAACACTACCTTGCTCACGCTGATCCAGTCATGCGGCGGCTTATCGCGCGCCATGGTCCTTGCCCGCTGGCCGAGCGCGAGTTCGAGCCATTTCATATGCTCGCCAATTCGATCATCAGCCAGCAACTTTCAACCAAAGCCGCCGCCACCATCAAACAGCGGGTTGGGGAATTGGTCGGCGTGCCGTTCCAAACCGAGAAGGTTCTTGCAGTCAGCAGTGAAAAATTACGCGACGCTGGCTTGTCACAGGCAAAGGCACGCTACATCCGCGAGCTTGCAGCGCGGGTGGTTGACGGACGGCTGATCTTTGATGAGCTGATGGCGATTGAAGACGAGGCGGTGATCGAAAAGCTGATCGAAGCCAATGGCATTGGCCGCTGGACCGCCGAAATGTTTTTGTTGTTTGGGCTCAAACGATTGGACGTGCTTGCGCTCGGCGACGCGGGATTGCAGCGGTCGGCGAGAATTCTTTACGGAAAAAGGCGAAAATCGGAAACTCTGTTGCGGCGAGTTGCTGAAGCCTGGAAGCCGTATCGTTCTATCGCATGTTGGTATTTGTGGAGATCGCTGGAAGATGTCTAGCGTTACAGCATGATCATTCCTTGGTCGTGTCATGTTTGTTCGGGGAAGTTCGACAAATATCGCGGCGGCGTTTGTGCAAGATGTAAAAGGTCAGCTTGTCTCCGGCATTTGAACCTCATCGGTTTTACGAAATAGCAAGGTCCCGCCAAATCCGAGCAAATCGTGTGTGTCAACTGTATCAAAGCCGGGGAAACATCCGCGCAATTGCGCAGGAGTTACTTTTCCGAGATTGCGTGGATTCGCAGATTGGGTCTTTAACGCGACAAGTCGTCTCTTTCATGATTTCACAGAAATTGTGCCGGTGAGAGGTGTGTTCGAAATTCCCTCCCCATTGTCAGCGGTTTTGGAATTAACCCGCCTTGTTAATTTTTGCCGCCCAAATATCCACGATCTCGCTCGACGGCGCTACTCGGCCGTAATGTTTCTTCACGAGAGCGACAGCTTCATTATGTGCCTCAGGACCGTAGGTGGTGGC
>VBKX01000157.1:9217-9496 GCA_005879435.1 Deltaproteobacteria bacterium | reverse complement strand
TTTCACGATGCGACGAAACGAGAAATATTGGGGTGCGCCGCCAAGCGTTCGTGAAATCGTCTGGCGGCCGGTCAAGGAAGACGCGGCCAGAATTGCGGCGATCGAGTCGGGACAAGCGGATATCATCAATCAAGTGCCGGTTCACGAAATCGAGCGGCTTAAACGCAATCCGCGAGTCCGTGTAGAGATGCTGCGCGGCTTGAGGGTGCTTTATATTGGCTTGAATCCGGCGCACAAACCGTTCGACAACAAGCTGGTCCGCCAAGCTTTCAATTACGC
>VBKX01000157.1:0-8980 GCA_005879435.1 Deltaproteobacteria bacterium | reverse complement strand
GGAATACGCAATCTACGAAGAAGAATTCAACAACGGCAAATATGGCATGTACATGTTCGGCCGGGGCTCGATTACGGATCCGGAAGCTTTCTACATCCGTTACTTTCGTTCGGGACGGGGCAAGCGGCTGTCGTATAAGAATACTGACTTCGACCGGATCTTCGACCAGCAGAGCGAGACTTTCGATCCGGCCAAACGGGAAGAAATGCTGCGCCAACTGGGCAAGATCTTGCACGAGGATTGCCCGGTCATTCCGCTTTACAACACGGCCGATGTCTATGCGGTGCGCCGAGAAGTCATCTGGAAGCCGCGGCCCGATGAGGAAATTCCCGTCGTCAATGCCAGGTTTCAAAGCTAGCATTTGGGGGAAAGAGTGGACAAGAAAGAAATCATCGACAAGCAGAAGAAATATCTTTTTAGCTGCGTCGCGACTTACTACGATGAGCCGCTGGTCGTCGATCATGCCAAGGATCAATATGTCTATGATACCGACGGCAAGGAATTCTTGGATTTTTTCGGCGGCATCTTGACCGTCAGCGTCGGCCATTGCAATGAGAAAGTAACCAAGGCGATCGACGAGCAGACGCACAAGGTGCAGCACATGTCGACGCTCTACGCCAATGAGCCGCAGGTGCTTCTGGCGGAGAAGCTGGCGCAGATCACGCCGGGTCGGCTGGAAAAATCTTTTTTCACCAACAGCGGCACGGAAGCCAACGAGACGGCGGTTTTGCTGGCGCAGATTCACACCAAGTGCCAAGACGTCATCACGCTGCGTCACAGCTACAGCGGCCGTTCTTATCTCGCGTTGAGCCTCTCGGCGCAATCGAGCTGGCGGCTGATGCCCAACGTTGTGCCCGGCGTGCATCACATCGCCAACGCTTACTGCTATCGCTGCCCCTTCGGCTTGACTTATCCCAGTTGCGATTTGAAGTGCGCTAAAGACGCCGAAGAAGCGATCCAAACCATGACTTCGCAGGGACGAGTCGCTGCGTTTCTCGCCGAGCCGATTCAAGGCGTCGGTGGTTTCATCGTGCCGCCGAAAGAATATTTCAAAGAGATCGTCGGTATCATCCGCAAATATGGCGGGTTGTTTATCTGTGACGAAGTGCAGACCGCCTGGGGCCGCACCGGCGGCAAGATGTTCGGCATCGAGCACTGGGGCGTCGACCCCGACATCATGACTTTTGCCAAAGGCATGGCCAATGGTGTGCCCATCGGTGCGACCATCGCCACGCCGGAGGTCGCCGACAGCATGAAGGGCAACACCATTTCGACCTTCGGCGGCAATCCGGTTACTTGCACCGCGGCGCATGCGACCATCCAGGTGATCGAAGAGGAAAATCTCGTCGAGAACGCGCGCGTGCTTGGCAACCGTTTGCGTGACGGCTTAAACGCGTTGAAAGACAAATATCCGATCATCGGCGACGTGCGCGGCATGGGGCTAATGCAGGGCATGGAGTTGGTCGGCGAGCAAAAGAAACCCGATATTGAAAACACCAAACGAGTCATGGAGCTGACGAGGAAGCACGGTTTGTTGGTAGGAAAAGGCGGCACTTACGGCAATGTGTTGCGCGTCGCGCCGCCGCTTTTTGGATCAGTCCTTTGGTCAGTTGGGTCAGTGAAGACGCTGCTCGGTTATCATTAAAGTCATGATTACGGCATTGCTCCTGATTGAACTGCCAACCGCATGAACAAGCTCAGTCGCAGGATCATTGGCGCGATTCCGGTCCTCCTGGGTATCTCTTTTCTCATCTTTTTATTGATGCATATCGCGCCGGGCGATCCGGTGAGTCTCTTGCTCGGCGACGATGCTACGCCGGCGGATATCGAGCGGACGCGCCACGAATGGGGCTTGGATCGACCGCTGATCGTGCAGTATTGGGACTTTCTCACTCGGGCGGTGACCGGCGACTTCGGCAAGTCGCTAAAGTTTAACGAGCCGGTAACAAAATTGGTTAGCGAGCGCTTGCCGGCGACGCTTGAACTGGCTTTTGCCGCCTTGTGCGTCGCGATCATGATCGCGGTGCCGCTCGGCGTTTATTCGGCGATCCGGCATAATTCGCTGCTCGATCACGCCGGTATGAGCGTCGCGCTCATCGGCGTCTCCCTACCCAATTTTTGGCTCGGCATCATGTTGATATATTTTCTCGGCGGCCAGCTGAATTGGCTACCGGTCGCCGGCCGCATCGAATACGGCATCGAAGTCAGATCCATCACCGGGCTCTATTTACTCGACAGTGTACTGACCGGTAATTACGCCGCCTTTTGGAGCGCGTTGCAGCACTTGTTGATGCCGGCTTTTACCCTGGGATCAGCGCTGGCGGCGATCGTGACGCGCATCTCGCGCTCGAGCGTGCTCGAAGTCATGCGCCAGGATTACGTAACCACGGCGCGGGCCAAGGGCTTGAGCGAGTCGACGGTGATCTGGCGCCACATTCTGCGGAACGCACTGATCACGATTGTCACGATCCTCGGCCTTCAGTTGGGCGCATTGCTGAGCGGCTCGGTGATCACCGAAACGGTCTTTTCCTTTCCCGGCATCGGCGACCTGTTGATCCAGTCGATCTCGGCGCGGGACTACAAGCTGACCCAGGTATTGATTCTCATGTTTGCCGTCACCTATTTCGTCGTCAATCTATTGGTCGACCTGCTCTACAGTTGGATCGACCCGAGGATCAGGTTTTAATGTTTTCGCTGCGATATTTAAAAATCTGGGTGGGCGGCGCAATCTTGCTGCTGCTCTGTGTGTGCGGTCTGGCGGCGCCGTTGTTGGCGCCGCGCGATCCGCAGGCGCAGACCTTGGAGGATCGCCTGCGACCGCCGCGCTGGACCGAAAACGGTTCGTCCGCCTACCTGCTTGGCACGGATAACCTCGGCCGAGACATGCTCAGTCGGATTATTTACGGCTCGCGGATTTCCCTGATGGTCGGCGCCGCAACCGTGATCTTCGCCGGCTTTGTCGGCTGCGCGCTCGGCGCGGTCGCCGGCTATTTTGGCCGCACGGCCGATGAAGTGGTCAGCAAAGTCTCGGAAATATTTCTTGCCTTTCCATTCCTATTGATCGCGATCGCGATCATGGCATTCCTTGGCCAAGGAGTCGGCAATCTGATCATGGCGTTGATGCTCAGCCGATGGGTACAGTACTGCCGTGTCGTCCGCGGCGAAGTATTGTCAATCCGAGAGCGGGATTTCGTCACTGCCGCAAAGGCGTTGGGCGCCAAAGACTGGTATGTGCTCTTGCGCCACGTGGTACCTAACACGTTTGCCAGCGTGACGGTGATCGCGACCTTCGGCATGGCGATCGTTATCATCACCGAAGCGAGCTTGAGCTTTCTCGGGCTTGGCGTGCCGGTTCACATCCCAACTTGGGGGTCGATGCTGAGCGAGGGGCGAAGCTACATCAATCGTGCGCCGTGGCTCACAATCTTTCCAGGGCTGGCAATTTTTATCACCGTATTCGGCATCAACCTATTGGGCGACGGCCTGCGCGATATTCTCGATCCGAAGTTGCGCCGGCAGAGGTAGGTGGACAAGGAGAGAAGGAGAGGAGAAGGGATCGGGAGAAATTCGATTGAATATTCGGTCTTAGGAGATTTTTATGGGAAAGAGAGTAATCAGTCGTAGACAGTTTTTGACGCGGACGGCGGCGTTGGGTGTCGGCGCGGCCACGGCGCCGTTTTTTTTACGCAACGGCTACGCCGCTTCGCGCGACCGGGTGACGATTTACCACAGTAGCGTGGCGGACTCGATTCATCCTTACAATCACAGCTCGAGCCCGATTTACGGTGACTGGCAGCATGTCATGGAGCCGCTCATCGAGCTCGACTACAACAAAAAAGATTACGTCGGCGTGCTTGCCGACTCGTGGCAATTCCAGGGTAACAAATGGCTCTTCAAGCTCAAAAAGGGCATCAAGTTTCACAATGGCGCGCAGTTGACTTCGAAGGACGTGGCATTTTCCATCGAGAAAATGCGCGATGAAAAAGGCGGTAGCTTGCAGGCGCCGAATTTCAAAGACGTCACCGAGGTTCAAACGCCCGACGACCTGACCGTGATCTTCGTCACCAAACAGCCGCTGGCGATTTTCCTGGATCGTCTGGAGAACCGATTTATTTTAAGCAAAGTCGCCGGCGATAAATACGGCGACAAGCTTTATGACAATCCGATCGGCACCGGCCCTTACAAATTCGTCAGCTACCAGCGCGGCGGCAATATGGTTTTCACGCGCAATGACGAATATTGGGGCGGCAAAGCGGCGATCAAAGAAGTGATCTTTCGCAAGGTCACTGAAGACGCCGCTCGCTTGGCAGCGTTAGAGTCCGGTCAGGCGGATTTCATCAACAATGTGCCCGATCACGAGGTGGCGCGCCTGCAAAAGCACCCACGGTTGAGAATCGATAAAGTTGAAGGATTACGAATGTTTTTTCTCGCCTTCAACATGGCCTTCAAGCCCTGGGACAACAAACTCGTGCGCCAGGCGGCGAATTATTCTGTCGATGCGCCGGCGATTGTGAAAAACATTTTTGACGGCATCGGCTATCCCTGCAATGGTCCGGTGGGCGCCAATGTGATCGGCGCCGATCCTAAACTCAAGCGCTATCCTTACGATCCGCAAAAGGCGAAGCAACTGCTGACTCAGGCCGGCTTTCCCAACGGTTGTGATATCCAGCTCTACTATTCCGCCGGGCGCTATCCCAAAGACAAAGAAGTCTGTCAGGTCGTCGCCGCGCAAATGGTGAAAGGCGGATTTCGCGTCGAACTGATTTCTCAGGAGTGGGCGTTATTCTGGGACAAGCAGGGAGTCAACGGCGGCAAGCTGCCGTTCTATTACATCGGGCGCGGCTCGCTCACCGATGCCGACACGCTCTATGATCAATATTTTCGCACCGGCACAACTAAACGAACGAATTATAGCAATCCGGAGCTCGACAAGATCATAGAGGAGCAACAAAAAACCTCGGATCAGAAAAGGCGCGTCGCCTTGTTGCAGCAAGCTGGCAAAACGATTATGGAAGAGGCGACCTTCATTCCGCTTTACAATCTCGCCGACATTTACGGCGTGGCGCGAAACCTGATCTGGAAGATGCGGCCGGATGAAAAAGTTCTGGGTTGGGACATGAAAATCAAGTAAGTCATCGATTGCCACTTAGGCACAGCAAAATTTTTCGCGAATCTCGAAGGCTCGGGAGGCATGATGCGTTCGGATTCACCTGCAATCAAACGAAGGACGTTTTTGAAGCAAGGCGCGTTAGCCGCTCTCGGTGCCCTCGCGCCTACGGCATGGCCGCAGCTCAGTTGGTCCGCGTCCAAAGAGCGGCTGATGATTCTTAGCAGCATCGGTTTGGACACGCTTCATCCCTACGCGCACAGTTCCGGTCCGCAGTACGGCATCTGGCAACACATGATCGAGCCACTGGTCGAGATCAACTACGCGCGCAAAGACTATTACGGCGTGCTCGCCGAGTCTTGGAAATTCCAGGGGAACACATGGGTGTTTCGCCTGAGAAAGGGAATTCGTTTCCACGATGGCTCGCCGTTTACGGCTCAGGACGTGGTCCATTCGGTCAATCGCATTAGAAATGACAAGCGCAGTCTGCAGAAATCAAATTTCGACGACCTGACCGAAGTCCAAGCGCCGGACGATTATACCGTGGTGTTCACGACTGCTGTGCCTAACGCGGTTATGCTCGATCGGTTGCAAAACCGCTTTATTCTCAGCAAGAGCGCGGCGGAAAAATACGGCGAGGATGTCGATCAACGCGCGATCGGCACAGGCCCTTACAAATTCGTGAGTTGGCAGCGCGACGGCAATCTCGTCATGACGCGCAACGACGACTACTGGGGAACGAAGGCCGCTATCAAAGAAATCGTGCTGAAAAAAGTCGGCGAGGATGCGGCCAGGATGTCCGGCTTGCTCGCCGGACAGGGCGACGTGGTTAACAATGTGCCGGTGGAGGAGATCGCCCGCTTGGACAAACATCCCCGGGTGCGCGCGGAAAAAGTCGAAGGGCTGAGAATGTACTTTTTGGCGATGAACGTCACGCATAAGCCGTTTGACAACAAGCTCGTGCGCCAGGCCTTCAACTACGCCGTCGATCCCACCGTCGTGATTAAGCATATCTACGAAGGCAATGGGTATGTAATGAGCGGGCCGCTCGGCGCCAACGTGATCGGCTACGATCCTAAAATTAAGCGCTATGCCTACGATCCGAAGAAGGCCAAGGATCTGCTAGTCCAAGCCGGCTTCGCCAATGGCTTGGAGGTCAAGCTGTATTTTTCTCCGGACCGCTATCCCAAAGCGAAAGAAGTCTGCCAGGTCGTCGCCGATCAGCTCGCCAAGGCGGGCGTAAAAGCCGAGCTCGTCTCTCAAGAATTTGCTATCTTTTGGGGTTCGGACGGAGTCAACGGCGGCAAGATTCCCTTTTACTACGTGGGCCGTCCGGCAATCGATGCGGATACCGTTTACGACCAATATTATCGTTCGGGCAGAACCAAGCGGGTCAGCTTTCAAAATGCCGAGGTCGACCGGTTGATCGATGAACAACACAAGACCGAAGATCAAAAAAAGCGCGTTGCGCTATTGCAACAAATCGGCCGCATCCTGATGGACGAGGCGGCACTGGTGCCTTTGTATACCCTCGCGGAAATCTACGGCGTGGCGCGCAATGTGATCTGGAAAGCACATCCGGAAGAAAAGGTTCTCGCCTTTGATATGAAAATTCGCTAGCGGGAACGACACAGATAAAGTTTACGCCGGACGATTGGAGAATCGAATGAGTTCAATGAACCCGAGCATCAAGCGCAGAGATTTTCTCAAACAAGGAGCCCTCGCCGGCTTCGGCGCGCTACTTGGCAATTCCATCGTTGGGGCGAGTTACGCGGCGTCGCGAGAACGGCTGACGTTTCTGGCCGCGGTCGGACTAGATACGCTTCATCCTTACGCGATCAGCGCCAGCCCGCACTATGGCATTTGGCAGCACATGATCGAGCCGCTGATCGAGATCAACTACGCTAAGAAAGAATATTACGGCGTGCTCGCCGAGTCGTGGGAATTCCAGGACAAGAAGTGGATGTTCAAATTGCGCAAGAACGTGCGCTTTCACGACGGCAGCCCGTTCACATCGAAGGACGTGATTCACTCCGTCAACCGAATCAAGACCGATAAGCAGAGCTTGCAGGCGGAAAATTTTCGCGACTTGACCGAGATGCAGGCGCCGGACGACTACACTGTGATTTTTACGACCGAAGTGCCGAATGCGGTTTTTCTCGATCGCTTGTACAACCGCTACATGGTCAGCAAAGCCGCGGCGGACAAGTACGGCGATCAAGTCGATCAGCATCCCATCGGTACGGGTCCCTATAAATTCGTTAGCTGGCAGCGCGGCGCCAATCTGGTGCTCACCCGCAACGACGACTATTGGAACGGCAAAACGGCGATCAAGGAAATCGTCATAAAAACCGTTAAGGAAGACTCCGGGCGGGTCTCGGACTTGATGGCCGGTCAAGGCGACGTGATTAACAACGTGCCGGTCGAAGAGCTTTCGCGCTTCGATAAGCATCCGAGAATCCGTCCGGAAAAAGTCGAAGGACTGCGCATGCACTTTCTGGCGATGAACGTCACGCACAAGCCGTTCGACAACAAACTGGTGCGCCAGGCCTTCAACTATGCGGTCGATCCGGCGCAAATCATCAAATACATCTATGAAGGCAACGGCTACGTCATGAACGGGCCGATGAGCGCTAACGTGATCGGCTTCGATCCCAAGATCAAACGCTATCCATACGATCCGAAAAAAGCCAAAGAGCTGTTAGGAAAGGCGGGCTTCAATGACGGCTTGGAGGTGAAGCTCTACTTTTCACCCGACCGCTATCCGAAAGCGCGCGAAGTCTGCCAAGTGGTCGCCGATCAATTGGCCAAGGCCGGAGTGAAGGCCGAATTGATCGCCCAGGAATTCGTTATTTTCTGGGGCAAGGAAGGTGTCAACGGTGGCAAGACGCCTTTTTATTACGTCGGGCGGCCCGCCATCGACGCCGACACGGTTTACGATCAATACTACCGCTCGGGGGTGAGCCCGCGTATTCAGTACAAGAATCCCGAGTTCGATAAGTTGATTGACGAAGAACAGAAAACCGGCGACCCCAAAAAACGCATCGCGCTTTTGCAGCAAGCCGGCCGCATCTTGATGGAAGATGTGCCGTTCGTGCCCTTGTATACCTTGGCGGAAAATTACGGCGTGGCGCGCAACGTGATTTGGAAGCCGCGGCCTGATGAAAAGATCCTAGCCGCGGAAATGAAAATCAAATAACGTTGGCTAAATATTGCGTGCCGGATTGCTTGCTGGTTCCGCAGCACCAGACGCCGGCGATTAATTTTCAGGACGAGTTTGTTTTCGCTTCGGACAATTTTGCACGGCGACCATAGGGTCGACGGGAAACCAGCAGAATCCGCTGTCGGAATTTCTTGGCACAGTCGTTGCTCTAGCGTCATTTCATGCCGACGAATGCTGCTGGCGTAGCCGATGCGGCGCCGGTGAAAATGCGCTACGCCTCAACCTTACGATGCATCGGTCAATCCCTCGAAGCGACGATGGAACTGAAGTCGCTGGAGATAAAAACGCACGGCGATGATTTTATCGTCCAAGTGTGGAACCGCGGCCCGTCGATGGCCGTGGATCTCGAAAAGCATTATTCGCCGCAAGATTTACGTAATCTCGACGCCGAAGGACGCGAAAAGCGCAAACCGTTCGCCGGACCGCCGAATCTTTTGAGCTTATCGCAGGTCTTGCGACTTGCCGGGAACTACGTCGATCGTATGCGCGGGCGGCTTCTCAGGGTTTCTTGGCAGGATCAATCAGACAAGATTCAATCGATCACCGTGCAATGGGAGCCTGTCATAGCGGTTATGGGAGCGCGTGAATCCCAACCGACGAGCATCGAAGAGTTGTGCATCCATATCTACAAGCAGCGCAAAAAAATCCCG
>VBKX01000155.1 GCA_005879435.1 Deltaproteobacteria bacterium | reverse complement strand
CAAAACTTCCCGCACAAGACCGCTTTGGTTTATCGGCAGATGTCTCTCGTGCTCACGCCGCCAAAGATCCGCATCGATGTTCCGACAGACAATAGTGCCAAATTCAAAACAGTTCGGTTTTAGCAGCTGGGCGGCGATAATGATCTTAAAAGAAAATACGGATTCGATCTTGTCTAACAACACTCTCAAAACGTCGTCGAGGCTTAATGTCGATACCATTGCTTGCTCGATTTGACGCATCGACTGAATGTGCGCCAGATGAGCCCGAATTTCCTCGTACAGCTTGGCCTTTTGCAGGACGATGCCGATTTGACTTGCAAGAGTTTCGAGCAGTTTTACCTGATCGGGCTGAAACTTCGTCATGCGGCGATTGCCGACCTGTACCACCCCGATAGCTTCATCGTTCATCGCGATCGGGACTATAATGACGGATCGGACCCCTTCGCGCTTAAAGACGGGAAACCCCTCATGGATTTCAATGTCCTCAAATACATGAGTCTCCCTCGTGGAGATCACTCGGGCTTGATTCCGCCAACGCTCGTCTCGCGGCCGGGCAACCCGATGGTTTAGTATCGCGCGCATTGATTCCGGATCATGGTAACCGCGAAGTATGACATGGTTGTAGCCATTCGCGGGGCTCAAGAGCCGGATGCTGCCAATATCGTAACCGCCGAGCTCCACGGCCATATCGAGAATCTTTTCTATGGCATCGCGAACATCGCCTGAGTTTAGAACCCTCTGGCTCACCTCTTGGAGGCTTTGAATCTCTCGATAATGTTTTTGTGCCTTTTCTTCCGCCTCCTTCGAATTGGTGATATCGACCATGACTCCGCGCAAGCGGACGGCATTGCCGCTGTCGTTTTTAATAACTCGAACCGTGTCGTGCAACCATACGTTCCGGCCATCGGCGGCGACCGCGCGATATTCAAGCTCGTGGTCGTTGCCATGAGCGATTTCCGTTAGACAACGATTGATTGCGGCCTCGCGGTCATCGGGATGGAGGAGGTGTTTAGCCCAGAAATCCGGGGTAAGCAGCCAGAGCTCAACCGGATAACCTAAAATTTCTTCAGCGGCCCGACTCACGAAGGTGAACTGCCACGTGACCGGGTCCGCCTCCCAGACGATCGCGTGAATCGTCCCGATAAGTTCGGTGTATCGGGTCTGCGCGGCGCAGATTTCTTGATTGGCGTTTTCAAGACTAATCGCCCGCAGCTGAGCCCGCTCGTAGGCGCGCGCATTATACACGGCCATGGCGACATGGCCGGCGAGGGTGGTCAAGAACTCGACTTCTTCGCTGTTCAATTGGCCGCGTTCTCTCGAGAAGAATCCAATGACTCCGAGCAACTCGTCTTTGAATTGCAGCGGCACGCCAACATAGGCAACCAGGTTGTTATGATGGATCATCTCGGGATTGCTGGGGCGCGGATCGTTCGCAATATCCTCAATAACCACCACGTTTCCCGCCTCTATGACTGCTTTGGCCAGGCCGGATGCAGAGCCCTTCCAAAACGGTCGCCAATTTTTCTCATCCATGTTCCAACAGACGACCCCCTCCCAGTCGCCCAAGTCATTGACGGGCAGCCAGAAGGTGACGGCAAGTTTTGGCAGAAGCTTACCGATCTTGTCGAGCAGAGCATGGAGCACCGACTGGAGGTTCAACGTCGATGTTATCGCGACGTTGATTTCATGCAGCACGTTTTGTCGTTCTCGATGGCGGCCGAGCCGAAGGTCGGACTTCTTGCGCTCAACGGCGTATCGAATTGCGCGCAGGAAACCGCGTCGATCGATATCCCCCTTTAATAAATAGTCCTGGGCGCCTTGGCTGATCGCCTCAATCGCGAGTTTTTCATCGTCAGTTCCGGTGAGCACGATGATGGGCGCGGCGCCGGCATGGGGAAGCAACTGCTTCAGGGTATTGAGTCCGTCGCTGTCGGGGAGGGCTAGGTCGACAATGACTACGTCGGGCACCGATCGGCTTATGAAATCGATGCCTTGGTCGAGGCGGCTGGCCCACTCGAAGGCGATAGGCTCTCCTTGAATCGAGCAGAGCATTTCCCGGACTATGAAGGCGAAGCCTTCGTGGTCTTCAATAAAAAGTACTTTCATCGATGGTTCCCGCAATCCTGCCGCTGCCCACCGGCGTCAAGGGAGTCGGTGAGCATCGGACCGGACGGGCCGGAGAGCACTCCGCTCATGAAGCATCCGCAGCGTTTGAATCGGCGGGCGGAAATAAACGCCAACCAAATCGGAGCAAAGGTCAGAACCAGCGATGCCCGCGTGAAATTCCGAAGTTTATCTGTAGGGGGATGCGCGACGATCAATTTTGAGAAAGGAAGATTAATCGGAGTAAATTTATCCGAACAACGACTACCACTCCAGTGTTTCGAACTTTCCATCTGAAGTCGACCCTATGGAGTCGCCAGTAAAAAGCCGATTACCGCAAGAGTCTTCGCAAGCGCACGTCACAAATTTGACATGAACACACTAAATTAGCTGATTCCAAGAATAAATTCGACTCGCCGTGCACGATGCACCACAACAATCAACCCTAATTTCACTCATCACGCGACAATAGTAAACAACCCAGGCTCAGTTAAACTACGTATTCGCGAAAGAAAAACTACCTATATTTCTCTCAAATTTATAAGTATATCGGCGACGTTGGCGCCACGCGCGCGTCCTGAGGCTAACTCTTTCCGCGCAATATAACTTTTCCGCCAATTCTGCAAGCTCGGGAGAAAGCATCGGACGTTAAATTTGCGCAGAAGGCTCCGGTTTCTGCTCGCAAATTTCAAACTCTCACCTGGCACTAGGTCAGCTGGAACCGTCCGTTTTCGCCAGCACGAGCGCCTTATCGGCGTCAAATACCATCCGTCAATAATTTAACGGCGAATGCGGCAGCGTTAAAATTTTGCCGCAAGGAGTCATCTCAGCTCCAGCGTCAAAATTCCAACGAATGAGGCAGGATTTCAGCGTGTTAGGATTCATGGCATAGGCCTTGCTCACGCGTCCTGGCGTTCAAAAATGGTGTCAACACGATGATGATAAGGAGAAATCATGCAGTTAGAAATGACGCGAGCTTTGGGAACTGAATCGCAAAATTTTGACGCTCTTACTCTTCCTCTCATAGGTTCTAGTGCGCGGATGCGCATCGTGCGCGCGCTGATTTCGAAACTGGCAAATAACAATTCCACGGTTCTGATCACGGGTGAAAGCGGCACGGGCAAGGAACTCGCGGCACGAGCGATCCATGAAATGAGTTTGCGGCGGGAACACCCGTTCGTTCCAGTGAACTGCGGCGCAATTCCGGAAGACTTGCTTGAGAGCGAGTTGTTCGGCCACGTCCGGGGTGCATTTACCGGGGCGATCAACGCCCGTCAAGGCCGTTTCCAACTGGCCAATGGCGGAACTCTATTTCTGGATGAGATCGGCGAAATGAGCCCGAAGCTTCAGGTCAAGCTGCTGCGGGTCCTGCAAGAACGGCAGTTCGAGCCCGTCGGCAGTGATCATGCCGCACAGGTCGA
>VBKX01000693.1 GCA_005879435.1 Deltaproteobacteria bacterium | reverse complement strand
GGAATTGGTCAACTTCACTAAGGCGATGATCGAAGGCGTGGCGCTTTATAAGTCCAACAAAGAATTCGCCATGAAAGTTTTGGCCAAGTATATGAAAGTCCAGGACCGCGAAGTGCTCGAAGAAAATTTCCGGGAATATGATTTTCCGCTCAAGCCTTCTCCATCCCGAGAATATTTCGAGCTGCCGATCCAGGAAGTCGGCAAGAAAGACCCCAAGGTGCTCAAAGAGAATCCCGATCGGTATGTCGACATGTCGTTGGTAAAGGAACTCGACGACAGCGGGTTCATCGATAAACTGACGCGGGAATACAGAGTGAAGTGACCTCTGATAATAACCAGAGGTCACTTCATCCCGAGCGAGAGCGAGGGATCTCGACTCGAATACACGCAATAAACTAAGGAGGACAAACCATGGCAAGCGTACGAGGAGCGACGTTACTTGGCCCGGACAAACTCGAGGTCCGCGAATATCCGATGCCTGACATTCCCGCCGATGGCGGGCTGATTAAGATAGAAATGGGCGGCGTGTGCGGCACAGACGTCAAATATCTGCACGGTAAGCTCAAAGTCGATTATCCGATCATCCTCGGCCATGAAATTCTCGGCCGCGTCGAAAAACTCGGCAAGAACGCCGCGGCAATTCACCATGTCAAAGAAGGCGACCGTGTCATCCTTAAAGGCGCACTCGGCTGCGGCCGCTGCGCCGACTGCCGGCGCAACAACCAGCGCTTTTGCCGCCAACGCACCAACTATGGCGGACGGACCAAATGCGACAAGCCACCCCATCTGTTTGGCGGCTTTGCCGATTATCTTTACTTGGCGACCGATGTTCTATGCACCAAGATCAGCGACGCGCTTCCTGCTGAAGCCGCCGCGCTGATCGGTTCCGTGATGGCCAATGGCTTTCAATGGGCGATCCGCCGCGGCGGTGTGAAGATGGGCGACTATGTTTTGATCCAGGGCCCCGGCCAGCAAGGACTTTCATGCACTTTTGCATCCAAGCACGCCGGCGCGGCGAAAATTTTCATCACCGGCATCGGTCGCGACAAACCGCGGCTCGATCTCGCCAAGAAATTTGGCGCCACCCGGACGATTAACGTCGAAGAAGAAGATGTCGTGGAAGTGATTCGCAAGGAAACCAATGGCGAATTGTGCCATGTCGTCGTCGACGTGTCGGGCAACCCTAACGCGATCTTGAAATCCGTCGACTGTCTACACCGCCAGTCGACCATGGTCCTCGGCGGCTTGACCGGCGACACTACCGTAATGCCAATGCTGATGGACAAATAGATATGGAATGAGATCAAGCTTCAGGGCTGCTTCACCGCCGACAACGACGCGACTGAAGCCGCTTTGCGCATCATCGAAGAGACCAAGTTTCCGGTGCAGGAAATGGTCAGCCACGTTTTCCCGTTGAAAGAAATCGAGCACTGCATCCGCGCCATCGGAGGCGAAGTGCCCGGCACCTTTCCGACCAAAGCGTTAATTAACCCTGCACTGGGTTAGGCTGACGAATAAAGTTCAACGTTCCAGGTTCAAGGTTCAAGGTCAGAAAACTCTTTCTCCTCACGTTGAACCTTGAACTTTGAACCTTGAACCGATTCCCATGATTAAAGGACTAAAGAGCAAAATCGTTATCGTCACCGGCGGCGCTCACGGCATCGGCAAAGCCTACTGCCTCGGCTTTGCGAAAGCCGGCGCCCATGTCGTGACCGCCGATATCGATGAAGCCGCGGCCAAGCGCGGCGCCGACGAGATGAACAACGATTTCGACGCACCGACGTTGGCACTGCGCACGGACGTTTCGGATGAAGCGTCGACTAAGGAAATGGCCACACGCGTCCTCGATCGTTTTGGCCGGATCGACGTGCTGGTGAACAACGCCGCAGTTTTCTCCGTCGTGCCGATGAATCGCGGCACGATCGAAACCATCGATCCGGAAGAATGGGACCGGCTGATGACGGTGAATCTCCGCGGCCTGTTCTTTTGCTGTCGCGCAGTGCTGCCGACAATGCGCAAACAAAAATCCGGCAAGATCATCACCATCGCTTCGGGAACCGTTTTTGCCGGCGCGCCGGGCAGGATTCATTACGTGACATCGAAGGCTGCCACCATCGGTTTCACGCGAACACTGGCGCGCGAAGTCGGCGACGATAATATCAATGTGAATTGCCTCGCGCCCGGCAACACGCTGTCGGAAGAAAATCCGACCGGACCAATGATCAAATTCAGAGAATCGTCGGTCGGCCTGCGCGCGCTCAAGCGCATACAAATGCCCAACGACGTTGTCGGCGCGATGTTGTTTCTCGCATCGCCGCTCAGCGATTTCATCACCGGCCAAACGATCAACGTCGACGGTGGGATATCGTTCCGATGAAATGGGGTTATGAAAGGATGGCTTGGTTCCCTTTTCTCCCATTCGATTTGAACGTTTTGAACGGCTTGAACGATTTGAACGGAGAAATATTATGATGAACGTCAACTATCCGATCATCGACGCCGACGGTCACGTGTTGGAAAAAGACCGCGAGCTGCACGATTATCTCGGCGGCAGATATTCGAGCGCGCCTCGTTTCGAAACTTATTCTTACTTTCCTTCGCTCGACGGCTGGAATCGCGGCACGGGCGTGCCGGGAAAAGATCCGGAAACTCCCGCGCCGCGCTGGCTGCAATTTCTCGACGAGCTCGGCGTTCACACCACGGTGCTCTACCCAACCGGGGGATTGGGACTCGGGCTGGTGCAAAATCCCGAGTGGGCGTGCGTGCTCGCGCGCGCGTACAACTCGTGGCTCGCCGAACGATTCTCCGATGTCAGCCCGCGCCTCAAAGGCGTCGCGCTGCTGCCGGTGCACGAACCCATCGAAGCCGCCAAAGAGCTTGAGCGCGCGAAGTCCTTGGGATTGGTCGCCGGCTTGCTGCCCGCGGTCACTGCGCTGCACAAGGGCTACGGCCACACGGATTTCGATCCGATCTACGAAGCCGCCGAGCGCCTCGATATGCCACTCACTGTCCACGGCGCGCCGAGCCGCGGCATGGGTTTTGACTTTTTCAATAAATTTCTCCACGTGCATACGCTGGAACACCCTTTCGCCATTCTAATTCAATTCACCCACATGATCTTCGAAGGCGTCTTCGTTCGCTTTCCGAAACTGCGCTGCGCCTTTCTCGAAGCGGGCTGCGGCTGGCTGCCCTACATGATGGATCGCATGGACGAAGAGATGGAAAAACCCTACCGCATCCAGGCGCCGCTACTGAAACAGAGACCGAGCGAGCTGATTCGCAACGGCCAGATTTGGACGACTTGCGAAGTGGAAGAAAAAGCGCTGCCGCACGTGCTGAAGCAATTCAATCCAAAATGTTTAATGTGGCCGTCGGATTATCCGCACGAACGCCTGCCCGACATGTTCAGCCACGACATACCCGAATTCTTGGGCCGTACAGATATCAGTGACGAAACCAAGAAAGCGATCCTGCACGACAACCCGATCGATTTTTACCGGCTCAAACTCTAAACGAGGAAAGAAAATGACTCGCGCAAAGTCGCAAAGCTCGCCAAGTTTGGGAAACAAATTTATTTTCTTTGCGCACTTGGCGTCTTGGCGCGAGAAACGTTCTCGAGTTTTTTTCTCGTGAATATTCCAAGTCTCGAAATGAACGGAGGTACATTATGCGTTTAAAAGACAGAGTCGCGATTGTCACCGGCGGCGGCGTGGGCATCGGCAAAGCTTATGCGCACGGTTTGGCGAAAGAGGGAGCCAAGGTCGTAGTCGCCGATATTCAGGAAGTGGAAGCACAGAAAGTCGCCGCCGACATCAAAGCGGCCGGCGGCGAAGCTATCGCCGTGGCCGTCGACGTCACCTCGCCGGAGCAAACTCAAGTGATGGCCGCGGCTGCGTTGAAAGCCTATGGCCGCATCGACATTCTCGTGAATAACGCCGGCCTTTACTCGGCCTTG
>VBKX01000154.1 GCA_005879435.1 Deltaproteobacteria bacterium | reverse complement strand
GAAATGCACGGAGGAAAAATCTGGCTGGAGAGTGAAGTCGGCAGAGGGAGCATCTTCTCTTTTATCCTTCCGGCGGCGGAGCAGCCACTGCAATTTAACTTATCCTCCCATTGACGGAGAGATGTGCATGGCACTCAGGGTTCTCCTCGTCGACGACGAGGAAGACATTGTCGAGGTGATTCAGGACCGCCTGGAGGCCTATGGCTTCACGGTGACTACTGCCGGGACTGGCGTTGAAGCGCTCAAAAAACTTTCAGTTGAGAAATTCGATGGGATTTTTCTAGACGTCAAGATGCCTGAGATGGGCGGGATTGAAGCGCTAGAGGAAATTCGCAAAACGGATAAGCAGATCCCGGTTATAATTATCACCGCATCTTCCACTCGAGACGCCGCTATTGAGGCTATTGCCAAAGGCGCCAATGAATACGTGCTGAAGCCCTTTGCGTGGGAAGAGCTCAAGGCTAAAATCGAGAAAGTCTATAACATCGCCCTCTAGGGTGATTCGTATGAAGTCCTTTAATGAGAACATCCTTGTTGTTGATGATGATCCGGATATCCGTGAGGTCTTAAAAGACCGTCTGGAATCCCTTGGCTACCGAGTGCTGCTAGCCGCTACCGGCGCAGAAGGCTTAGATCTTCTGGAAAAACAAAACCCGCAGGTCGTTTTGCTGGACATCGAGATGCCTACGATGAGCGGGCTCGAAGTTCTCAAGGAAATTCGGAAAAGAGAATTAGATATCACCGTTGTTATGATTACGGCCTACGGCACGATCGAACGGGCGGTCGAGGCGATGAAGGAAGGTGCCTACGATTTCATACCCAAACCTTTTGAACCCGATCATGTTGCCCTCATCGTGCAGAAAGCCTTGGAGCGAGAAAAGCTCAAACGAGGGGTAGAGGTTCTATCCGGACAAATAGGAGAGCGCTACCGTTTGATTGCCGGCAAAAGTGCCAGGATGAATGAGGCCATAGATTTGGCAAAGAAGGCAGCGAGCAGCAGGTCCACCGTCTTGCTCCTTGGTGAAAGCGGAACCGGCAAGGAGATTTTTGCCCACGCCATCCACAATTGGAGCGACAGAAAAGCTGAGCCGTTTGTGGCCATCAATTGTGTTGGTCTATCGAGAGAACTGCTCGAGAGTGAACTGTTCGGACACGAAAAAGGCGCCTTTACCGGCGCTCATCAACTCAAGAAAGGAAAAATCGAGTTATCCCATGGTGGAACGATTTTCCTCGATGAGATCGGCGATATTTCCGCCGAGATTCAGACCAAGCTCCTGAGGTTTCTCCAGGAGCGAGAGTTTGAGCGCGTAGGAGGGATGAAACCCGTCCAGGTCGACGTGAAAGTCATCGCCGCGACGAATCGCAACTTGGATGAAGCGATTAAAGAGGGACGCTTCCGCTCGGATCTTTATTACCGTCTCAACGTAATTCCCATTTCGCTTCCTTCGTTGAGAGAGAGACGGGAAGATATTCCTCACCTCGTCGATTCTTTCATGACGCGGTTTTCTCTGGAAACGAAGAAGAATTCAACGTGCGCGAGCTCGCCAATGTAATTGAGCGGGCGGTTGTCTTGGGTCGCGGTCCAAAGATAACCCGAGACGAGCTTCCCGCCACAGTTGCTTCCACGCATTCAACTGCATCTTCAGTTGGCTCATCGTACAACGAGAACGTTGGGGCTTACAGACGACAGTTGATTCTGAAGGCGCTCGCCGAAGCCCAAGGAAACCGTGCCGCTGCGGCCAAGGCCTTGGGCCTTCAGCGAACCTATCTATCCAGGCTGATCAAGACGCTGCGCATCAGCTGAATACTTTTTTTCACGTACAGTATCCTTAAGGATATATTCGCCTTTTCCCGAAGGCTTGATCTAGATTCGCCCGCCCAAATTCGCCCGTCGAATTAGCATCTTAGTTGACATCCGTCCGCGTTTTGTCGGTTGGCACAACACCTGCGTTAGCGTTGGGTAACAAACATCTCGCCGTGCCGATTACAGCTGAAAAAGCAGGAGGATAAGATGAAAGGCTCAACCGCAGAGATCGATTTGATTGAGCGCATGAGCCGACTCAAGCGTTATCTTTCTCCCCAGTTGGCCGATTATATTCTGAAGAGCGACGACCCTGACCCTTTCAAAAGCCATCGGCGAGAGATCACGGCTATTTTCCTGGACTTACGTGGTTTCACAGCCTTTTCAGACAGCGCTGAACCCGAAGAGGTTATAGCACTATTGAGAAGCTACCACGCGGAAATGGGCAAGCTGATCTTTAAATTCGGGGGAACCGTCGAGCACTTTGTTGCGGACGGACTGATGGTTTTTTTCAATGACCCCGTACCCTGCCAGGACCATACAGAGAAGGCCGTGCGTTTGAGTCTGGGAATGCGCGATCGAGTAAAGGAACTGCGCACGGGATGGCTCCAAAAAGGATACGACCTGGATTTAGGTATAGGATTGGCGGCTGGGTATGCGGCCGTGGGTAATATCGGGTTTGAGGGTCAACTGGACTACAGCGCGGTAGGCAACGTCACCAACCTTGCCTCTCGTCTTTGCGGAGCGGCCAAAGGCGGACAGATTCTTACCGATCAGAAGACGCTGACTCAGATCGATAACTTGGTGCAGGCCGAGCCGTTGGAAGAGCTGCATCTAAAAGGCTTCGTCCGCCCTGTGCGCGCGTTTGATATCGTAAGTCTCAGACGGCACGTAGAAGTAGAGAAGAGGTTCAATTCCGGGCGAAGGAGCCGGCCTGCTCGCCCGCTGACTCGTTCAAAAGTTCAAGGTTCAAGCATTCAATGTTTTTGAAACTTCGCGTTCAGTAGTTCCATTCGTTCAAATCGTTCAATCCAGCTCGGGACGATTCGGGTTGCCGATAAAGCCCGTGCCGAAGCCGGCTTCGTTTGCGGCCCAAGCGCCGGCGACTCGGCCACTGAAGATCGACGGACCGAGCATCGTGCCCTCCAGACCCGCTTTGCCGTTGATGTGGCCGCCTGCCATGCCCGCGACTTCTCCGGCCGCATATAAGCCGGGAATCGGCTCGAAATATTTATTGAGCACGCGGCAATGCAAATCGGTTTTAACTCCGCCGAAATTTTTTCGCGCCAGCGGAAAGATTTGGATCGCGTAGTACGGGGGTGTGTCGAATTTCTTCGAAGTCTTCAGCGACTTGCCGAATCTTGGCTCCTTTTCCAGCCCGGCGTCGAAGCACTTATTGTAGTCCTCGACCTCGGCAAGGAAATTATTTATGTCCTCAACACCGGTTTTCCTGCCGAGCTCTTCGAGGCTATCGGCTTTCTTGATGAACGGCGAATTGTTCAACAGCTCCTCGACTTTGCTCCGATCGATCACATCGCCGCGACGGTAATAGGGGTCGGCAACGTCGATCTTCGCCAACATCGGCGTGTCGGCGAGTGCCCAGGCGTGGGGCGGATTTTGTCTTAACAATGCCGGCGTGGCTGACGCACCGCCGGTGACCGATTCGTTATGGAATCTTTTGCCTTGCTGGTTGAACCAGATGTAGCCGGGTACCTGGCGGAAGACCAAGCCGCGTCTTTGTTGCGGATCGCGATAATCGGGCGTGGCGTAAACGTAAAACCATATGCAGTCCATGTGAGTGAAGTAGCCGCCGAGCTCTTTGACCATCTGGTGGCCTTCACCCTTGGCGCCGAATCCCGAGCCTTCCATCACTTTAAATTTTTTAAATTCGGGCCGGTGTTCCAAGACCATGTCGAGGTTTGAGTTGAAACCGCCGGTGGCGACAAGGACAACTTTGCTGCGAATTTCCAATGTCTCGCCGTTCCTGGTCGCGGTGACGCCGCAAACGCGGCCGTCTTGCGTCAGCAGTTTGCCCGCTTTGGTCGAGGTCATGATCGTGACATTCGGCAGCGCCTGCGCGTTTTTGATCAGCGCGGTCATCAAGCCAAGACCGTTGTTATCCGGCCGGTGCCAGCGCAGCACTCGATTGCCTTCCTGAAATTTCATATCGACCCATTTCGCGCCGCAGGTCTCGGCCCAGTGATAAAGATCGTGCAATGTATGTTCGAGATAAAAGCGCGCCCAGATTTCATCCGCAGCGCCGCCGCCCCACTTGACCCAATCTTCGAAGGCGAGATCGGGCGTGTCTTCGATGCCCTGAGATTTCTGCAGCGGCGTCCCAACAATGCAACAGCCGCCGCCGGAAATGGCTGCGGTGCCGCCACATTCCGCTGCGGCCTCCAAAACAATGGCTTTGGCACCGGCCTTATCGGCCTCTATCGCCGCCGGTATTCCCGCGCCGCCGCCGCCAATGATGACCACGTCGGTTTGCAGAGTTGAATTCGCCATCGGAAACTCCTTCGAGGTTGAACGATGACCGACGGTTTATCACCGTTGTCGGGACGCGGTCAAATCGCGCTAACCAAAATTCGCCCGTTTGTTTATTTTTCAGACTGTCTCCTTGTAACAGGGTCCCAATGAGCCTGTGCGGCATTTCTCGTGGCGCCAGTTTCTGTAGCCAAATTTATACAAGAATTTCTCAGGAGTACGCATCAGCTCGAGCAACAGAGAATTATTTACAAAACAGCGGGTATCGATACGCGTGAGCGGGCGATACTCCAATAACGCTGAGAGGTTTCTGTCCGACGGATTTGAGTTACAGCTTAGCGATCACGCTGTGGCTTCGGTAAATGCCGACGGCGAACTGGTAGCGCTGCGGCCAGGAAAGATAGAAATTGTCGCCCGTGCCGGACGCCTTCGCAGCACGCCGCTTACCCTTTTGGTCAAAGAGACACAAAAGACCACCCAACCGCAAACCAAGCCAGGGAAAACCTATGAATCAAATTCCGTCAATCCGACAACTGTGACGGAGCAGACGAAAGCGCGAATCGCGGCCTACATCAATCGCGCTGAATCGTTGCGCGCGAGCAAGGAAATTACGCTGCCGCGCTGGCAGAGTTGGAAAGAGCCAAGACGATCGATAATTTTAGCGAGGAAATTCGCAAGGAGATCGAGCAGACGAGACGGCCTTGTAACGGCCGAGAGGGCGTTGGGCAGCAAGGTCGACTGCTGATCGGTCGCCGAGGCAAATTGATGCTAGCGTCTTAACTGCCGTTCGCGTTCCGCGGATTCATCGCGGCGCGCCCGATCGTTTTCTTCTTCGAGCATGGAACCGACCGATTCGGCATTCGAAATTAACGTCTCCCAGTCGGTCGGCCGGGCCGCGACCAACTTGAGAGAGAATGCGATCTGCTTGCGAATCTGCTCCGACGGATCCCAAAACTTCCCCTGCGGCGTGTACGCAACTGTATAGTCGAGCCAATCGCGCAAGCCGGTCAGCGCGGCGGTGAGTTCTTTGCCGGCTTGAGCCCTCTGGGTTTCGCCTGTTTGATTTTTCTTTGCACTCTGCGCCCGAATGTTTCTGATCTCGCTCAGGAGTAGTTGGTCGGCGCCGACGGTTTGCAATTGGCTTTCGGTTTCTTTGGTTAGATCAAAGGCGACGCCGCGCTCGCGGGCCAATGTTGCGACTCTCTTGGGCTCGACGCCTTCGCGCAGAGCGTAGGTGACCTCTTGCAAACTGAAAGCCTTGCTCGGCGCGCTTGGAGCGGATGGATGAAGTATGGTCAGGCCGAGATATAATCTTGCGATATGATCGTCGCTCAGTTGGGACAGGGCTTTTTCAAACGCAGATCTTCTCGGCGACACCGAATCGGTGATGAAGCCGACATTGCTCCGCGCGACTCGATCGAAAGCAGAAAGCGCGTTGTCAGGCTCGCCGCGCAATAATGCCCGGCGCCCGGTCAAGAACTCGCTTTGCGATTCCAAGGTCGCGCACGCCGCTATGAACAAGAACGCGCCCGCCAAGCTAAGAGGTTTCATAACTCGTTTTACATAGGATAAGCGCAGGCCAGGCAAAAGACAACTTATTCATTGTGTCTTTCATGCATTGCCGCGCTATTTCAGTCGAGGCCCGGCCAAAGAGCGGCGCGGGGATTTCATGAAGGCGCGCCTTTTTACGCCGACAGTTCTTGATTGTCTTGTGACTCTCTGGGGTCTCTGCTAATGAGAGGAAATCTTTTCAACATGCGTCTGTCGCCCACACCTTGGTTCGTCGCTACGATCGCTTTTGTCGTTCTCGGTTTCTCCCGTGGAATCCATTCTTCCTTCGGTGTTTTTAACGTCGCTTTGCTGGATACGTTTGGCTGGAGCCGCGGCGCAACGGCGGGGATTTTTTCCATCGTGCTCTCAGTTGACGCCGTTCTGTCACCTCTCGTCGGCCACCTTCTGGATCGTTACGGCACCAAAAAAATTTCCATCGCCGGCTGTATCACTCTCGTCGCCGGGCTTTTACTAAGCAGTCAGGTGTCGGCCTTGTGGCAGCTCTACATCTCGTTTGGCATTATCCTCGCGGTCGGTTTTACCTTCAGTGGCATGGTGCCGCATATATTTTTGATCTCCGAATGGTTTTCGTCGAATCGGGCATCGGCAATCGGTTTTGTCTATGCCGGCACCGGCCTGGGCATCATGCTACTGGCGCCGCTGAGTGAATGGTTGATTTCAAGCTACGGCTGGGCGCGCGCTTTTGAAATCTATGCCGCCATCGTTTTCATCGGCCTTTTGCCGGTCGTTTGGCTTTTCTATCAGCACGGCCCGCACGGCGAACATCTGCGTCACCGCGCCGAGAAAAAAGACGATCACAATCAATGGACCGCACGCCTCGCGCTGCAGAGCCTGCAGTTCTGGTTACTGTTTATCGCACGCATTGCCGCGGCGTCGGGCACCACGGTTATCGTCACGCATCAGGTTGCCCATGTGGTGGACGTGGGGTTTAGTAAGCTCTTGTCCGCGTCGATCTTCGGCCTGGCGGGTGTCACCAGCAGCTTCGGCAGAGTGATTTTCGGCTTCATTGCCGATCGTCTATCGAAGCAGATAGCCTACACGCTCAATATCCTGAATGTGATTTTTTTCGGCATCGGCTTCGGCTCGCGCGCGGTGATTTTTTCGGCGCTCACAGCGGACATTTTTTCCGGAAAGGGTTTTTGCTCGATTCTCGGCTATTCAACCGTTGCGGCGGGTGTCGGTGGCGCTCTCGGCTCGTGGCTGGGCGGCGTGTTTTACGATTGGACCGGCAGCTATCTCGTCTCTTTTGCACTGTCCGCATTGGTATTGTCCATGTCGGATATTTGCATCTGGCTCGCCGCAGTCCCATCCGTGGCCAATTACGATAAACGGCTGTGGGCGAGCCAGCAAAAATAGCCACGAGGGTTCGCTCTCCGTCACAATTGCTGCCTTGAGGCTCACCGGAGAAGCTGGTAGCTTAAAATTCCAGAGAAAATTATGGACGCTCGGATGCGCGAGGGTATACGTCTGTTTAACGACAGGCGATTCTTCGAATGCCACGAAATCCTAGAGAGTTTTTATCAGGAAGCTGACGAAGCCAATAAACCTTTTCTCGAAGGTTTGATTCAGCTCGCCGCCGCGTTCCGTTTGTTTTGTGATTTCAGCGAGGTTAAAGGGCCGGTTCGAATGATCTATGAGGCCTTGATCCGCTTTGAGAACTACCAGCCGGCTTTTCTACGGATTCGTGTTCAGGAACTTTGTCAAGCTGCGGAGTCGTGGGCGAAAGCAGCGGAGGCCCATGGCTCAAATCCTACGGTGTCGACAATTCCGAAAATCAAGCTTCAACGGTTTAGCTTTTTCTCATGAGTGACATCGCGCTGGCTGAGCGAATCGGACAATTCCTCGAAGGAAATTGGAGCGGCGCGAAACGAATTCAAGGCGTTCAGGGCGGCGCGCGCGGCTATCTGCTGTCGTTGGCCGCAAAACGCGCGATGCGGCCGATGCTCGTCGTTTGCTCCAGCGCCCGCGACGCGGAAAATCTTTACGACGATCTCAATTTTTTTCTCGGTGAAAACCGCGCAGAGGCGCCGTTTCGCAAGCGCTTGCATCTATTTCCTTCCTGGGAAGTGCTGCCCCTCGAAAAACTTTCGCCCCATCCCGATAACATCGCCGGCCGTTTGGAAGGGCTTTACAAGCTAGTCGAAGAATCGGCGCCGATTCTCATCGCGACTCCGGCCGCGATGATGCAAAAGGTCATTGCCAAAGAATCGCTCAAGCGATCCTATCTTTACCTAGTCGCGGGCCAGGACTTGCAGCGCGAGTCATTGCTCGAGCATCTGGTGCAGTGGGGTTTTCAAAATGTTCCGCTGGTCGAGGAGCGCGGCGATTTCAGCGTGCGCGGCGGCATCGTCGATTTGTATTCCCCGGGCTACGGCTGGCCGCTGCGCCTCGAATTCGACGGCGACCGGTTGGAATCCATTCGCGAGTTCAACCCGTCGACGCAGCGCAGCGCGCAGGTACAGGAAGAGATGTTGCTGCTGCCGATGAAGGAGTTCTCCCTCAAGCAAAGTGGGCTGGAGATCGCGCTGCGTCGGTTGGATCAACGCGCGCTGGAGTTGGAAGTGGATCGCGTAGAAAAAAATAGTCTTCTCGAATCCGCGCGTGCGGGCATTTCGTTCCCTGGAATCGAATTCTTGGCGCCCTATTTTACTGCGCCGCTGGTGCCGGCGTTTTCTTATCTGCCGCAGAATACGCTGATTTGGCTCGATGGCGCGGATCGGGTTGAAGCCGAGGCCGAACGCTTTGGCCGGCTCACCTGGGAGCGCAACGCACGGGCTACGGAAGAGCATCGTTTGGTCACGCCCGTCGACGCGCTTTATTTGAACGAGCATGAATGGCGCGACGCGCTTGGACAATTTCCACAAGTACAGGCCGAATCGCTCAGCGTCTTAGCGGCGTCGGAACGGGCGCAAGAATCGATGCTTACGGTGGAGTCTTACTTGACCACGGATATTCGCCAGGAAACGGCGTATTCGGGCAAAGATCCTTCACTCGTGCCCCTCATTGAACATTTGAAACTATGGGGAAGTGAACGGGTGATTTTCGTGGCGCCGACCAAGGGCGACGCCGTACGGTTAAGAGACCTCTTGAGCAATTACAACTTTCAGTTGCCGATTATCGAAGATTCTATACCGGCGTTATTGGCGCGTACGGATTTCGCTCAGGCGATCGTATTCGGTCAGCTCAATCAGGGCTTTCGCCTACGAGAAGCGCGCCTGGTCTTTGTCACGTTTGACGAAATTTTCGGTACCCGCAAGCGGCAACCTGTCGCTTCGGCCAAGCTTCATCCAAGCCATTTTCTCACCAGCTTGAGCGAGCTGAAACAGGACGATTTCGTCGTCCATTTGGACCACGGGATCGGCGTCTATCGTGGTTTGAAGTTCTTAACGGTCGCTGGCGTCGCAGGTGAATTCCTGCATTTGGAATACCAAGGCGGCGACCGTCTGTACTTGCCGGTGGACCGCATCAACATGGTGCAGAAATACATCGGCGGCGACGGCGCTGCGCCCGGGCTCGATCGCCTAGGCGGGACAGCCTGGGAAAAGGTTAAAGCCAAAGCGCGCAAGTCGATTCTCGCGATGGCGGAAGAATTGGTTCAGCTCTATGCGCTGCGCGAGGCGCGCGCGGGCACCGCCTATGCGCCGCCGGATAACATGTACAAGGAATTCGAAGCAGCGTTCGAGTACGAAGAAACTCCCGACCAGCAACGCGCCATCGACGAAACCCTCGCCGGCATGCAGAACAAAAAGCCCATGGATCGTTTGATTTGCGGCGACGTCGGCTACGGTAAAACTGAAGTCGCCATGCGCGCCGCGTTTCTCGCCGTCGAAGGGGGCAAACAGGTCGCCGTGCTTGCTCCGACGACGATCCTGGCGCAGCAGCATCTGCAGACCTTTCGCCATCGCTTCCGCAACCATCCGGTACGGATCGAAATGGTCAGTCGCTTTCTCACCACGAAAGAAGTAACCCAGATTTTACAAGAGGCGCGCCAAGGCCGAGTGGATATTGTCATTGGCACGCACCGCTTGTTGCAGAAGGACGTCGAGTTCCGCGATTTGGGTCTCGTCATCGTTGACGAAGAACACCGCTTTGGCGTCGTGCACAAAGAGCGCCTCAAAAAACTTCGCCAACTGGTCGATGTTTTGAGTCTCACGGCAACGCCGATTCCACGCACGCTGCACATGTCGCTGGTCGGCATCCGCGACTTGAGCATCATCGAAACACCGCCGGTCGATCGCCTGGCGATTCAAACCTATGTGACGCGCTATGATGAAAGATTGATCCGTGACGCGATATTGCGCGAGCTGGAGCGCGGCGGCCAGGTGTTTTTTCTCCATAACCGGGTCGAAACGATCGATCGCCTGGCGCTCAAGCTCGCCGATCAAGTGCCGGAGGCGAAAATCGCCGTGGCGCATGGCCAGATGCGGCCCAAAGAGTTGGAAAAGGTCATGGTCGATTTTCTCGATAACAAGACCCAAGTCCTGGTCTGCTCGGCGATCATAGAGTCGGGTCTCGACTTTCCCAACGCCAACACGATCATCATCAACCGCGCCGATAAATTCGGCCTGGCGCAGCTCTATCAACTGCGCGGCCGCGTCGGCCGCTCGCATCGGCACGCCTTTGCCTATTTGCTCATTCCCGGAGAAAAGGCGATCACGCCGGATGCCGAGAAACGTTTGCGCGCGCTGCAAGAGATCGACGGGCTCGGTGGCGGATTCAAGCTCGCGCTGCACGATTTAGAAATCCGCGGCGCGGGCAATTTGCTCGGTGATCAACAATCGGGACAGATCACCGCGGTGGGTTTCGAGCTCTACACCGAAATGATGGAGAAAGCGATACAGGAACTGAAAGGCGAAGAGATTTTGCCGGAAGTCGACCCGGAGATTCGCCTCGGCATCTCGGCTTATTTTCCCGACACCTATATTCCCGATGCCAATCAGCGGCTTTATTTCTACAAGCGACTGGCCAGCCTGCGCAACATCGGGGAGCTCGATGAACTGAAAGAAGAGATCAAGGATCGCTTCGGACCTTACAACGATGTCGTCGAAAATCTCTTTCTCGTCATGAATCTGCGCCGCACGCTGAAAGAGTTCTTGGTCCAACAGATCAGCGTCTCGGACGGCAAAGTATTTTTGCTTTTCCACCCCGAGTCGCCGGTGAAAGTCGAAAAGCTCTTGGAGCTTATTCGCAAACAAAAGAGCCGTTTCCGTCTTTCGCCCGACGGACGGCTATCCTTTACTCCGCGAAATTTGGCGTGGCAGCCGCTCATGGACGAAGTCGCAGAGCTGCTACGGTCGATTCACGACCTTCCGGCCGTGGACAAATTTCAGCCGGAATCGCTGCCGGCGTAAACGATCACGGGATGCCGGCGGTCTGCGGTAGACGCATGGTGTTGGAGGTTACGGATTTTCCAAGTGCTCGCCGGAGCGTGGAGATATCAAAACGGCAGCGCTCATTAACTGACGGTCCTAGTTGTTGCATGGTGATACGTTAAGGGTGCGTGTGTGGCCGTCGGTCCCCACGGCGCGAGAGTGTCCGCCCATCGGTTTGTTTGGCTTTTGATTTCGAGTGTGGTAACTAATCCCTGGTTCTAGTTGTTTTTCACCTGCTGCGGATCGAGATAATTATGCTGAGGCAAGCCATTAAATGTCGTGATCAATGGTGAGCCCTATACGCTGTCAAGCTTGAACACGTATGCGAAAACCAAAATGGGCCGCGCTTTCCCCACGGGTAACCTTGATCAGATCAGTGCCACCGACCGCGAAGTTTTAGAGCAGTTTATTACCGATAAACTCCTCGAAGCCGAAGTCCGGGAGTCGGGTATCAATATCAGTGACGATGACGTCTCTCGCTACATCGAACAAGTCAAAAAAAATAATCGCTTGTCCGATGAGGATCTAAAAGTAGCTCTGAGCAGGGAAGGCCAGACCTTGGCCAGTTATAAAGCGTCGGTCAAGTCCGAAATGGAGAAAAGCGAGATCATCGATCGGCAAGTCAAGCGCAAAGTCAGCATCACGGACGATGACGTGGAGCGCTATTACAAGCTCAACGCGAAAAAATTTCGCGGTAATGACCCCGCCCGTATTCGTCATATTTTATTGCCACTGGCGGAAAATGCGCCTCCGGACCGCGTTCAAAGCGCGATGGCAAGAGGCAAAGAGATCTACGCAAAAATACTCGCGGGCGAGGATTTCGCGACTCTGGCAGCTGAGAATTCCGAAGGAGCTGGGCGCGCGGCCGGCGGAGAAATCGGCTGGGTTAACCGCGGCACTTTGATTGCCGGCATCGAAGAGGTGGCGTTCGAGAAATTGTCGGTGGGTCAAGTGAGCGAGCCGTTCCGCACCAATATGGGGATCCACATCGTCAAGCTCGAAGGGCGCGAACCCGGCAATGTATTGCCCCTCAGCAGCGTAGCTCCACGCATCAAAGAAGAGCTTCTGAACAAGACGCTCGAGGAACGTTTTGCGAAATGGCTTAAAACCGATTTGCGCCGTAAACACAGAGTCGATGTCAAAGTGGCCGGCGTTACGTTCAAACCAGAGGATTCGAAGGAAGGCACGATGAGTACTCTGGTGGCCAATTCCAACCGCGTCACACGTCGCCAAGACCGCAGTTTCATGAGTTACCTCAATCCGTTCTCGTATATCGTCAAGGAGACTCCCTTTGAAGAGGAGGATCCGAAAAGCCCGCTCGCCGGAAAAAGCATTGTCAGTGTCCTCGGGGTTCCGCTCTTCACCACTGAAACCGCCGACGATGCGCCGGATGTGTTAACGCCTCCTCCGCCGGAGAAGGATTCGGAGAAAGGCGCCATCTCAAACATCTTAGACTCGTTGAATCCGTTTTCTTCCAAAAAACCATAATCCCTTGTCTCTGCCATAACCAGCGCGGTCAATGAGCCCCGTTATTCCGGTACGGAGTTCCGTATTTCATGTCGAATAGGCCGATCATCGCCGTTACCATGGGCGATCCGGCAGGAATCGGTCCCGAAGTCATTCTCAAAGCCCTTGCGGACCCCGTGATCAAGAAGGTCTCGCGACCCTTGATTTTGGGCGACTGGGGAGTATTGCAAAGAACCCGCCGGCGTCAGAGAAATGCCCCACCCTTGATCTGCTGGCAGCAAGGTCAACCGCTTCTACCTCTGCTCAATCATCGTAGCGCTCACGTCGTGTGTTCACTGTCGACTTTGACGGTTAGGGAATCACGGCCGGGGATTGCATCTCGGGCCGGTGGCCACGGCGCATTTAGATATATTTGCGTTGCGGCGCAGTTAGCGCTCTCGAAAGTCGCCGATGCGATTGCGACGGCGCCCATCAGCAAGAGCAGTTTGATCGACGCTGGTTACGATTATCCAGGCCATACGGAGTTGTTTGCCGAGCTCAGCCGTACCACGGAATGCCGCATGATGCTCATCGGCGCCAAGCTCCGGGTGGTGCCGGTGACGGGCCACATCCGCTTCACAAAAGTGGCGCGCAAACTCACACGGGAAAATATCCAAGCGACCCTAGAGCTGACCCATCGCAGTTTGAAAAATTCTTTCGGCATCGCCAGGCCACGCATCGCCGTCGCAGCGTTAAACCCTCACGGCGGCGAAGAGGGAATTTTTGGCGACGAGGAAATCAACGTCATCTCGCCTGCTGTGCAATCGGCGCGCAAGAAAGGTGTTCCGGCCTACGGACCCTTTCCGGCCGATAGTATATTCCACCTCGCGGCACGCGGTGAGTATGACGCCGTCGTCTGCATGTACCACGATCAAGGCCTGATTCCGCTGAAACTGCATCATTTCTTCGGCGGCGTCGCGCTCACATTGGGTCCGCCCTTCATTCGCACATCGGTTGATCATGGCACGGCATTCGATATCGCGGGCACCGGCAAGGCTGACGCAAGCAGCATGAAGCAAGCAATTATTCTGGCTGCACACTTGGCTCGTCGGCGCATGGCTCGGAGGACTCAATGAATCCGGCCATATTTCGCGAGTACGACATCCGGGGTTTGGCCGAGGTGGATTTCGACAAAGACTTTGCATTGTTGCTGGGCAAGGTCCATGGCACGGAGATCGTCGAGAAGGGCGGCAAGCGGGTTAGCGTGGCGCGCGATTGCCGCGCCACTTCCGATGCTTATGCCGAAGCGGTTATTGCCGGAATGGTTGCCGCCGGACTGCACGTTTACGATATTGGGATCTGTCCAACGCCTTTGCTTTATTTTTCCCTGTTTCATCTCGACGTCGACGGCGGGATTCAAATCACGGCCAGTCACAATCCATCCGAATACAACGGCTTTAAGATCTGTCTTGGTAAGGACACTCTTTATGGACAGCAGATTCAAGAGCTTCGCCGGAAGATGGAGCGCAACGCGTTTCACGAAAAACCGGGTGGCAAAGTCCAGCGCTATGAAATCGTGCCGCCCTATCAGAAGTATTTGTTGGCCGACGTGCCAAAGCTCTCGCGATCGCTGAAAGTCGTCGTTGATGCGGGGAGCGGGGTCGGTGGACCCGTAGCGCCGCCGATATTCAGACAACTGGGCTGTCAGGTCTGGGAAATTGCCTGTGTGCCGGACGCCAATTTTCCGTTTCACCATCCCGATCCGACCGTGCCGGAAAATTTGGAAATGCTGATCGAAAAGGTCAAACATGAAAAAGCGGACTTGGGCATTGCCTACGACGGCGACGCCGACCGCATTGGCGTAGTGGACGAAAATGGCAACATCCTTTGGGGTGACGAGTTATTGGTGCTGTTTGCGCGCGATGTGTTGAAGCGCAACCCGGGTGCGGGAATTATCGCGGATGTGAAATGCTCGCAGCGACTTTACGACGATGTTTTCAGCCACGGCGGCCGGCCGATCATGTGGAAGGCGGGCCATTCTCTGGTCAAAGCCAAGATGAAAGAAACGTGCGCGCTGCTGGCCGAAGAGATGAGCGGGCATATGTTTTTTAAAGCGAAATACTCGCCCAATCAGATAAACCGTTGTCCTGCTTGCTCGCCGATCTGCCCCCGAGCGTGTCGACTCCGGAGATTCGCGTGGATTGCCCGGACGAAGAAAAATTTGCGATTGCAGAAAAGGCGACGGAATATTTTCGCCAGCACTACGATGTCATCGACGTCGACGGCGTTCGCGTGCGCTTTCCCGACGGCTGGGGACTGATTCGTGCATCAAACACGCAGCCGGCGCTCGTGCTGCGGTTTGAAGCGTCGTGCCAACAAAAGCTCGACGAATACCGCGCCGTCATTGAAAGCAAGCTCAAAGAACTCCAAGGCTAGACGAGTTTGCCGTGGCGGCCAAAATCGTCATCAAGGGCGCGCGGGTTCACAATCTCAAAAATATCGATTTGGAAATCCCGCGCGATCAGTTTGTCGTCATCACCGGCGTATCCGGTTCGGGAAAATCATCCCTAGCTTTCGACACGCTCTACGCGGAGGGGCGGCGGCGCTATCTGGAGTCGCTGGGCGCCGACGCTCGACAACTGCTGCAGCAGATCGAAAAACCGGACGTCGATAGCATCGACGGGCTTTCACCCACCATCGCGATTCAACAAAAGCCCGGCTTGGCGAGTCCTCGTTCGACGCTCGGTACGATCACCGGCGTTTACGATTTCCTCCGTTTGCTATTCGTTCGCGCCGGCCAGTTGACCTGCGTTGAATGCGGTCACGAAATCAAAGCCTACAGCATCGAACAAATCGTCGATCAATTGCTTTTACTGCCGGCGCAAACACGAGTGATTGTTCTGGCGCCGCTGGCGCTGACGGCAGCGCGCGCCCGGCTGGAGGAGTTGGCGCGTCAGGGTTTTGCCCGGGTGATGGTGGATGGCCGCATGACGGAATTGGCCAGCAAGTCTCCGCTCGATATCGAGAATGCGAGTCGAATCGACCTGGTGATCGACCGGATGATGCTGCGCGAAGGGATCAGGAAGAGGTTAGCCGAGTCCATTGAAATTGCCGGGCGCCACGGCGATCAGATCATCAAGGTTCGGATTCCTGCGGAAAATGACGCGGACGGCGGGCGCGAAATGGCGTTCAGCCAAAAGTTTGTTTGTCTAAACTGCGGCGCGTCCGCGCCGGAAATTACTCCGGGCCTGTTTTCGTTTAATAGTCCCGAAGGCGCTACCGTACCGTGCCCGGAATGCGGCGGCTCGCGCTTGAAAAAACCCAGCCGCGCGGTGCTTATCGGCGGCCACGACATTGCCGAGATCACGGCCATGCCCATCGCCGCGACGCTTGAGTTTCTCAATCATTACCCATTCGCCGAGGAACGAAAAATCATCGGCGAAAAAATTGTCGATCAAATCGCAGGCCGGCTGGGAGTGATGACGCGACTGGGTCTGGACTACTTGAGTTTGGATCGCTCGTCGGTGACCCTTTCCGGCGGAGAGTTCCAACGGGTGCGCCTGGCGACGCAAATGGGCTCAGGCAT
>VBKX01000694.1 GCA_005879435.1 Deltaproteobacteria bacterium | reverse complement strand
GTTCCTGGGATCGCTGCCCCAGGTGATGCCGGCCTCCTGCACGCGCTTAAAGATCGCATCGAATTCGTCATCGCTGACGTGAAACGCATAGTGATGCGGCTCGAAGGACTCGGCGTTATCAAAGTCCAAGGTTAATTCCTCGTTGACGCGCACAGGCGCGAAGTGTCCCATCGGCCCATCGTAATTGAGACCGAAGATCTTCGCGAAGAACCTCGCTGCAGCCTCTTTGTCCTTTGCCGGCACAATCGTGTGATTAAGCTTTATCGACATAATCCCTCCTTATGATCCTTTTGACCGCTCAGGAACGATCGTGATTGCCCCGCTACCAATCCTAACTCTAATACTTCATCTTGCAACGCGCGCCGTCAGGGCCGAGACGACCTTCAACTCGCCCAAGAACACTCACCCTCACTTTTTATAGAGCGCCTTAATAAACCCGCTCTGTTCGATCCGCTTCATGATGGTCGTGTCGATGATCAAGTTCGGATCGGTCTCTTTCGCTTGCGGGTATTGATAGGACAGAATCTCCAAGGCGGTTTTTGTTATATCCAACGACGGCGTGGGCACGTCTTCCACAGCGCTTTTGGCGTATTGATACGTCTCTTCCAGGATATCGTCGGAAGTTCCTTTCACATATTTCTTCAACACGGCCAAGCTTTTCTCTTTATCGGTCTTGGAGAGGTAAATTCCCTCAATCATCGTCTTCAAAAACTTCTCCGTTAAGTCGGCACTCTTGGCCAGCGTTTGGCGCAGCGTTGTGACGGTGTTGTACGGATAGACGACGCCGGCCTTATCATAATCGATCAATTCCCGATAACCCATTTTCTTGGCGATCAACGTGAACGGAATCGTCAGTGACGCCGCTTGCACGACGCCGCGCTCCAGCGCGGGAAATGCCAGCTGCGCTTCCCCGATCGCCAGTAACTTCACGTCGCGATCCGGCACAAGCCCGAGTTTCGCTCTCAACACATACCGAACCATCATCTCGCCGAACGCACCGGGACGACCAGTCGCTATGGTTTTACCGCGCAGTTCTTCCGCGCTTTTGATGTCGCTCCGGCTGAAAATAGCGGAATTGACCTTGTTCATGGTGGTCATGACGATCACTTGGTCTTTCACGCCGAGAATGTGTGTAGTAAGAGCACCCGTCCCGCTCGCCATGACGAACGGAACTTCGCCGCTCGCGAGCAGCTGTTGCGGTCGTATTCTGCCGGCATAGATCGCTTTCAAATCGAGACCGTATTTTCTTCCTAGACGCTCTTCGACGGCGATCCACAGCGGCAGGTAGGCTCCGGAGAACGTCGAGTAACCGATGGTGACCGGTTCGAGGGGAGCGGCGGCGAAACAGAACGAGGTAACCACCAGCGACGCACAGCCGATAGAAAGCGCAATGAGCGATGTTATCAGTGTCATTTGAAATCCCTTCTTCCAATGACTCAGCGGCGACTTGAATTCCCGAATGGCTTGGCCTGAACCTCTTGCCCGACGTCGATTTGCAGCAGATCTTCTCCGACAATCAACGGGCCGGCATATTTCTGCCGCGTTGCCGGAATCAAATCCTCCGGAGTTGCCCTGCCAAACAAGAGCAGATGATTATAAACGGCGAGCTTCGGCTGCGCCCGCGCGAAAACTATGCCTGCTTGCTCCGGCGTCGTATGGTTCGAGCCGATTCGTTTCAGCTGCTGCTGGTTTTCCGCCGCGCTACCGGCAGCGGCGGTGACTTCGTGCACCAAAAGATCGACGCCATGCGAGTGTTCAATCAGGTTTTCATTGAACGTCGTATCGCCCGACAACACGGCGGCGCGACCTTGATAGTCGATCCGATAGCCGTAAGCCGGCAGATCTTCACCGCCATGATCGACTTCAAATGCGCTGATCTGGACGCCATCACTTTCGAGCACGACTCCTGCGGCGATCTCTTGCGCTATTAGTTTTACCCCTTCCGCCGGATAACTTTTGCTGCGCACACGGATGTCGACGTGGAACGCTTTCGGCAGGTGTTCCATCATCTGCTTCGTCCCCTCCGGCCCCCAAACTTGCAAAGGCGTATTTCGTTTGCCCCATGGCCGGCCAATCCAACCGGTCAGCCAGAGATCGGGAAAGCCGACGACATGGTCGGAATGATGGTGCGTCAAAAACATCCCGGTGATATCGCCAAATGGAATTCCCAACTGGTGAAGTCGCTGCATAGCGCCGCGCCCGGCATCGAAGATGAACTTCTGTTCACCGACTTCGACCAGCGTGCTCGGACCGAAACGCTCCAAGCTCGGCGGCGGCGCGCCGGTGCCGAGCAACGTAACCCTAAATAGATCTTGCGAGGATTGAGTCATAGGTCACTGCCTTCGCGTCTGCTGCCTCCCTTTTTAGGCAAGGAATGAAGCCAGGTTAATTCTTTGCCCGCGATAGCTCGTCATATAAGCGATACATTGTCCGCCGACATCCGGGACTACCAATCTGATCTTGTCCGCGGCATGCCCTTGAGAGCCGATAAGCTGGAAAAATGCGAATACATGAAAGAAAACACATACTGCCGGATGTTACCGCCACACAGATCGACCAAGCTCCACCCCCCGGATGTTTTCGGATTTTATTTATTGAGCGTTAGCGACCGGCGAGCAGTGACTTGATAAAACCACTTTGATCTAGCTCGCGCACCA
>VBKX01000153.1 GCA_005879435.1 Deltaproteobacteria bacterium | reverse complement strand
CGGATCGTGCGCTGGGAAATCAGATTGGAAATCTCATACGCGACATCCGGCGGCGAATACCAGCTGTAATACCACGCTTCTTTCACCGCTTTCAGCGCCATCGGGCTCTTTTCGGCGAGGCATTTGGCAAGCTCGGCAACTTCCTTGTCCAACTCGGCGCGAGGCACGGCTTTCGAGATCAAACCGATGCGCTCGGCGTCCTTCGCCGACATCATCTTTCCAGTCAGCGCATAGTAGAGTCCGTGCTTCGGTTGAAGGTGTTCGGTTAACACCGCCGTCGTATCGCCCGCGGGGAAATGGCCGAAGTTGACTTCCGGCAGACCGAACAGCGCTTCCTCCGAAGCAATGGCGATGTCGCAGCCGGCGGTCACTGTCAGCGCTCCACCGAGACACCAGCCGGTGATGCGAGCGATGACCGGCTGCGGTAAAGTTCTGAGCATTTCATTGCGCCAGCGCCGCACTTTCTCGCGCACCTCGTCGCGCACCCGTTCGGGCTGGCTCTCCATCTCGAGAGAATACTGCTTCAAATCTTGTCCGGCACAGAAATTCTCGCCGGCGCCGGTGAGTACGATCACGCGCGTCTCCTTGTCGTAGCGCAGCTCCGTGAGCAGATCGAACATCTCGCCGTGCAGCTGCGGGCTCATCGCATTGCGCTTCTCCGGGCGGTTGAACGCAATCGTCGTTATTCCACTTTCTTTCGTCACTAGTAAAGTTTCGTAGTTCATCGACATGTTTTCATCTCCTTTTTATCGATTATCTCCGAATCGTACTCGGTTTGCCGCCTCTGCAATTGACATAGCACTCCGTTATTGAATATTGCTACCGTAGGTCGAATAAAGAGTTCAAAACGTTCAACCGCTGCGCTCCGTTGAAAACGTTTTGAACGGCTTGAACGGAGGCGTCCGCCATTCGACAAGCTCATGGTCCTGAGGAAACTCCAAGGACGCCGGTTGAACGGAGTGACCGAAAGGAAACGGTTGAACGTACAGTTGAGGAGGAACAAATGAAATCGTCGCTCCTGGCCGTTCTTGTTGTCGTGAGCCAATTGGGAACCGCTTGGTGTCAGACCGCTCAGCCTAAGACCGCCGCCGAGCTGGCGAAATACTTGGGCCCCGACCGCGAGCGCGTGCTTTATGAAGGCGCGAAAAAGGAAGGTAAGCTCGTCTGGTACACGTCGCTGACCGTCTACAAAGAGATGTCGAAGTCCTTCGAAGCCAAATATCCCGGCGTCGCCGTGGAGCTTTATCGCGCGCCGGCGGTGAATCTTGCCAGCAGGATCTTGAGCGAAGCTCAGGCGAAGCGCTACATCGTCGATGCCGTTGAAACCACGCCGGGCTCGCTAATGCTGGTGCGCGACAACAAGCTGCTTTTGCCGTACAACTCGCCGCATCTCGCCGATTACCCCGAAGGCTCTAAAGACAAGGCGCCGGGCGGTTTGTTCTACACCACAGTGGACCGCGAATCCTATGCCGGCATCGGCTACAACAAGAACGCGATCGCGAGCGCCGATGTCCCTAAGAATTTCGATGACCTGTTAAAGCCCGCGCTCAAAGGCAAGATCGGCATCAGCAACGAGGAAATGGGCAGCAGAGTTATCGGCGCGATGCTGAAACAAAAAGGCGATGGCTTCGTCAAGAAGTTAGCGGCTCAGGATATCAAGCAATATGCTCTGCCGGCGCTCGGCTTGAATGAGTTGATCGTTTCCGGCGAGGTGCCGCTGACGTTTACCGCCGTCGACAGCAATGTGAGACTCGCCGCCGCCAGAGGGGCGCCTGTGGCGTGGCTTCCCGGCGACCTGGTGCCCACCAACGCGGGCAGCATGGGAGCATTTCTACATACCCAGCGCCCTCACGCGGCACTGCTGTTTATCGACTTTATGATCGGCCCCGAAGGCCAGAAACTGTTTTCAGAAAAATACGGCTACGGAACGGCGCGCAAAGAATCCGGCTTCAAACGTTGGTATCCTGAGCAGGGTCTGTCGACCTATGAATACGCCAACACCGTCGAGAGATGGAACAAGATCCTGCTGCAAATCTCGCGCAAATAAGTTTTCTACGCACCCACCGCAAGGGCGCTGATCGACGGCAGCCCGCTGATGATTTTGCGCGAGCCGGATGAGTCGATCTTCAGCACGTCGCCTTCTGATGTAGAGGCAAAAATTCCTTGGCCGCCGATGCCGGGACACGTCGCCATCACGCCACCACTCAGACCTTCGACCGCAGCGACCCAATGCGCACCGCTGTCTTTACTGACAAACACCGCAGCGTCGGCGCGCTCTCTGCGTAGCCAAGTGTTGGGACGACCGAGCGCGATGCCGAGGTAAACCGCTCCGCTGCCGTCTTCCGTGACCGCCGAACCAAAATCCCGCGCCCCGCTCGGCGTCACTTTTTCCCAATGCTCGCCGCGATCCAAGCTCCGATAAACGCCTTCGCCGCAAGCGGCGACGACAAGCCCTTTGGTTCGCGCGCTCGGGAGAATTTGATGCACATCAGGATCGGCCAGCCCGGAAACCACAGGCCTCCATTGCTGACCGTCGTCATCGCTAACGAGCATGCCGCCGACTTCGATAGCAGCGAAAAGTCGGCGCGGTGTTTCA
>VBKX01000156.1 GCA_005879435.1 Deltaproteobacteria bacterium | reverse complement strand
ACCGATTAACAACGGCAAGCGCAGATGGACATCGGTATAGGCGGCACCGAAGACAATCCCGTTGTTGCTGGTCAGCAGATCATAGCGCTGCAAAATGTATGCGCCTGCTTTGACAAGAAAAAAAATCGCCAACAACGCGGATAGGTGCCGGATCGCCGCCGCGCTGAGCGTCGGCACTCCGCCTTGCTGATAAACGATGTCACCGCGCAGCAGATAGATGGCCGCGGCGCTGGCGGCGCTCAGAAAAACTATTAGCAGCGCCCAATCTCTGAACATTTCGTAAACGGGAAGTGAAAATACGTAAAATCCGAGGTCCTTGTTGAATAATGGATCAGACCGTCCGAAGGGGACAGCATAGTACCACTTGAGAAGCGTGTCCCAGTTGTCCATTTGGGCGATGCCGATGAACAAGCCGACGGTTGCGGCCACCCCAGTAACGATCAGCCGCCACGGCAGCTTGTCGAGGGAAAGCTCGATGACCTCAGGCATCCCTTGAGCGCCACGACCGATGACCCTAAAGCTCGGCGGTCGATGCAGCTTTCCAGACGTCGCCTGCACGGCGATGAAGCCATTGAGCAGCAGCATCGCGGCCGAGAGTCCAGCCGCGCCGACGAATACACCGAGCGATGTGAGCCAGGTGGTCGTAAAGACAGCGCGGAATCCCAGCGAGCTGAACCACAACAGGTCGACAAAGAAGCGGCTAAAAACAAAGAAGGTCACCACGACCGCAAGAATTGCCGCTGCAAGTATGAGCGAGCCTTTTTTCATCGGTGAATATCTCCCCGAACCGGCGACTAGATATATAGGACAATGAACCAAGAAAAAAGGCTTTTAGCGAGATCCATGCGGACCCGCCGCTGCAACAACCTATTTTCAGAAAGCCGTTGAAGCCAACTCCCTGCCAAAGGGTAAGGAACCGAGTGTCGAAGGAAAGAACTGGGATGAGAGCCATGCCCAAGTAATTGGACGTCATACGTCCGAAGTTTGACCTGCATAAACAGCGGCCCTTGCATTAAGCCGAGCTCTGTATGCGTTCTCTGAAGTTGCGAATGGAGAAATCCAAACCCACGAGAATTCGCTTCCTTCGCGGTGCTCGGTAGCTCGTGCCGAATATTCGGCTCAATATGGCATGCGACTTGCGCATTACACACGGTAGAGCACAAATTTCGGATCGCCAGAGACTCAAAAAAATGGAGGATGATAATGAAACTAAAACAATCAATAATTTCCGCAATCGTGGTTGGTGGATCTCTCGGATTGGCGACCGGTCCCGTCCTAGCGAATCCGGAAAGTTTCAGCAGATCGGAAGCCTCAACGGATCGTTACCCTACTCAGGGTACTGACGATCAGAGCTTGGCTCCCGGCGTACCGGGAGTTACGGAAGAGAACAACTCGGATATGTCCGCCAAGCAAGTGAGAATGGTGCAGGAAGCATTGCAAGAGGAAGGGTATGCCCCGGGACGTTCCGATGGCGCGATGGATAACGACACGCGCGCGGCGATCCGTGAGTTTCAAAGTGATAATAATATAACCGTCACGGGCACCGTCGATTCCCGGACGGCACAACTCCTGGGCATCGGCTACGACCGCTCATCCGGATAACCGAATGTTGCGCTAGACAACAAAAATAAATGTCATGCGGGCCGGAATTGCGCTCTTCGCCAACGCACCGGAGTCCGAGTGCTTGTGCATTCGGACTCCGGGCGTTGATAAAAATCCGACAGTCAGTGGTTTCCTTCGTTTAGCCGTCCCATTCATAGTTCAAAGCAGCGAAATCGATCTCGTAGCCCCCGCCTTGTTTTTTACCCCGCGCAAATGAAGCCGCCTCTCCGAGCTTGCGACAGTAGATCTCGAAGAGATTTCCCGCGGGATCGCGAAAATAGAGAAGACCTTTGACGCCGTCGCGCGTCCACGGCTCGGTCGTAACGACGCCGTTTTGCCGCAGCCACGCGACCATGGGCAGAAAATCTTTTGCTTCGATAAAAAAGGCGTAATGGGGATATTCGGCGTCGCGCCCGGTGGTCGTTCCGGGGCGAACCGTGAATCCGATGATGACCCCGGCGATCCTCACTTCGGCGAACCCGTCGACGTCGTGGATCAGCTCGCCGCCGATGACTTTGGTAAAAAAGCGCTTCGCCTGTTCGAGTTCGGTGCAGAAAATGCTCGCGTGAGCGAACGACGTGAAGCGCGGCCGTTGAATTTCCGTCATACCGCTGAGCGTCGTGCTGTTGGCGTTCCACCGGTAGTTGAGGCTGCGGAAATCGATCGCTTGTCCACCCCTTCGGGGCGCCAATGGCAAAGACGCAATTCCCTCGTAGCCGCGATCGCAATAAAGCTCGAAAAGATTCCCCGACGGGTCGCGGAAATAAATAAGCGCCGTATCGTCGCGTCGGTAGGGATAATTGGGCACAGCGTAACGATCGAGCCAATGTTTCATCAGTTCGAAGTTCGCGCCGTCGAGATAAAACGCGTAGTGGGGGTACTCGTCGTCGGCGCCGGTCCAGCCGCCGCGCTGTTCAGAAAGCCCTATAACGATGTCGGCGATCCGGTACTCGACGAACCCGGCGATCTCGTGGACAAGCTCTCCGCCCATGACTTCGGAATAAAACATCTTCGACTCGACAAGATCGCGGCATGCCAGGCTCACGTGGCTCATGCCGGAAAATCGCGGTTGTTTGTCGGGAAGGATCTCAGTTGCGCTCGCAGAATTCACGGTCTCCGCAGGATCAAATCGCACTATGTCCTGATTCGAACCTTCTCGTATTCACTTCGACGCATGCCGACGATGCCCTAGAATTTTATGGTCGTAGAGCCAGTCGGATCGGAGAGACTCACGATGATCTCGGCCGGAACGGCCTGAGCTTTGATCGCTTCGGCTTGCTCAGGATGGGGCGCCGCCCAAACGCGCTTCTCAAAGCCATCGAGCGCCAGCTCGCCTGCTTTCAATATACGATGACGCACGGTGAAGCTGCTGCGTCCCCACTCGCCGACCTCGCTCTCGACGACGATCTCGTCGTCGAAGCGGCAAGGCAAAATAAATCGCGCCCCCACTTCGACGATAGGCATGCCGACGATGCGGTATTTCTTTCTCATCGCTGATGGCGTCAATCCGGTGCGCTCGAAAAGCCAACCGGTGCTGGTATCGAAGATGATGAGATATTGTGGATAGAATACGATCCCGGCGGGATCGCATTGGCCCCATTCAATGCGAAGTGTACGGCGATTGGTTAACATCGTAAGCCCCACGGCCCCTGAGAGCCGTCCTCATCGACTGCGGCGCCCGTTCCCCGGCGCAGTCAATCAACAGTGAAATTACCTTCCGTATCTCCACTCCAAACTAGCAAATGCCGAGCACAAAGCATTTTAAGATCTCAACAAATGGATAATCTGATCAACACAGGATTCTGGCCGTATCCCAACCGTCCGCAGATGTACCTCGGGCGATTGCGGCGGCTCGTAGTCACTGTCGATACCCGTGAAGTTCTTCAGTTCTCCATGCCGTGCCTTGGCATAGAGGCCCTTGACGTCGCGACGCTCACACTCCTCCAGTGGTGTATCGACGAAGATTTCGACAAACTCGCCGTCATCGAACAAGCCGCGGGCCAATTGGCGCTCCGCTCGGAATGGCGAAATAAAGGCGACGATCACGATCAAACCCGCATCGACCAGGAGCTTAGCGACTTCGGCCACCCGGCGAATGTTCTCCACGCGGTCGGCCTCAGTGAATCCCAGATCTCGATTGAGCCCGTGGCGAACGTTGTCGCCGTCGAGAATGTAGGTATGCTTGCCGTCGGCGTGCAGCCGCTTGTCCAGCAGGTTGGCAATCGTCGACTTACCCGAACCCGAAAGCCCGGTAAACCAGAAACAGCGGGCCTGCTGATGCTTCATCTCTGCGCGCGCGGCTTTCGTCACCTCGAGCGCTTGCCAGTGGACGTTCACTGATCGCCGCAGTGCAAAACGGATGAGCCCTGCCCCGACAGTTTCGTTAGTCAGCTTGTCGATGACGATGAACGCTCCCAGCCGCTTGTTCTCGGCGTAGGGAACAAACGGCACCGCCCGATCGAAGCTCACGTTCACCCTTGCGATTTCGTTTAGACCTAACGTCTTGGCGGCGAGGCGCGCGCCGCTGTTGATGTCAAGACGGTGCTTGATCTGCGTTATGGTTACGCTTGCGGACTTGCTGTGGAGCAGCGCGGCATAGGGGCGTCCGGGCAGCAAAGCGTGCTCGCTCATCCACAAGAGCCCTACTTCAAACTGATCAGCGCACTCAATCGGATGCGCGGCGGTGGCGATGACGTCGCCGCGGCTGGCGTCGACCTCGTTTTCGAGGACGAGGGTGATGGACTGCCCGGAGGTCGCGCTTTGCTGGGGGCCTTCGTAAGAAACGATTTCCTTAACCCTGCTAACTACGCCAGATCGACTGATGCGAACACTGTCACCAGGCTCGACCGATCCGCTGGAGACGCGTCCGGCGAACCCGCGGAAGTCGAGGTTGGGCCGGTTGACCCATTGCACCGGCATGGAAAAGGGTTGTGCAATCTCGTATTGGCCGCTCGGAATGGTTTCGAGCCAATTCAAAAGTGTCGACCCTTCGTACCAGGGCATCGCCGCGTGGCCCGGGTCGACGATGTTGTGACCCTCGAGGGCTGACAACGGGATCGCCATGATCGTTTCAAAACCCAGATCCTGGGCAAAACGCCGATAGGCGAGCTCAATTTCGTCAAAGATCGGCTGTGACCAGTCCACCAGATCCATCTTGTTGACGGCTAGGGCCACATGGCGAATGCCCAGCATCGAGACAATGCGGCTGTGGCGCTTGGTCTGGGTGAGCACTCCCTTGCGGGCATCGACCAGCAACACGGCCGCCTGCGCGGTCGACGCGCCCGTCGCCATATTGCGGGTGTATTGTTCATGGCCGGGAAAGAAGCGGTACGCGACGTCGATCGTGATTCCCTGCTCACGTTCGGCCTGCAAGCCATCGACGAGCAGGGCAAAGTCCAGGCGCTCACCCTGGGTGCCGAATTTTTTCGAGTCCGCCTGGAGCGCTTCGAGCTGATCCTCAAAAATCAACTTGGTCTCGTAAAGCAGGCGGCCGATGAGAGTCGACTTGCCGTCATCGACGCTGCCGCAGGTAGTAAAGCGCAGGATATCCATCAAAAATACCCTTCTTGCTTTTTGCGCTCCATGGAGCCCGCGCCGTCGTGATCGATGATCCTCCCCTGCCGTTCCGAGGTCGTGGCGCCAAGGGTTTCGGCGACGATCTCATCCAGCGTCGTTGCGCTGCTCTCAATGCCGGCGGTCAGCGGATAGCAGCCCAGGGTGCGGAAGCGCACCATGCGTAGTTCCGGTGTTTCGCCGGCCTCGAGCGGTAACCGGTCATCGTCGACCAGGATCCACTGGCCGAAGCGCTTGACCACGGGACGCTTGGCGGCGAAATAAAGCGGCACGATCGGAATATTCTCGTGGCGGATGTAAGCCCAAATGTCGGCTTCGGTCCAATTGGAAAGCGGAAATACGCGTATGGATTCTCCAGGATTGATTCGCGTGTTGTAAAGATTCCAAAGTTCGGGGCGTTGCGCTTTCGGTTCCCAACGATGGCCGGGCGCACGAAACGAAAAAATGCGCTCCTTGGCCCGTGATTTTTCCTCATCGCGCCTCGCGCCGCCGAAGGCCACGTCGAAGCCGTACAGATCGAGCGCTTGTTTGAGAGCCTCTGTCTTCATGACATCGGTGTGATACTCCGAACCATGGGTGATCGGTCCGATCCCCTCTGCGACGCCGCGCGGATTGGTATAGGTAATCAGCTGGAAGCCAACTTGGGTCGCCGTACGATCACGGAACGCGATCATCTCGCGGAACTTCCATCCGGTATCGATGTGCATCAGTGGAAAGGGGATTGGGCCGGGGTAAAAGGCCTTTTGCGCCAGGCGCAATATGACCGAGGAGTCTTTACCAATCGAATACAGCATCACCGGCTTGGCGGCGGTTGCCGCCACTTCCCGGATGATTTCGATCGATTCAGACTCCAGCTCTGAAAAAATAGCGTCTCCCATACAAGATATTTTAACCCTTTGGGTTCTATTGGGATGATAGTTCGGCAGAAGTCAGCCACAGCGCCATATAGGCGTCGGACACCGTGACGTTTTTGAATGCGCCCTTCGGCATGATTTCCGCCTTTCCGAATATGACGGAGTGCGAGACGCAAAGCGTCCGCGCTGTGAAACTCTCCGTTGCTCGATCAACTACCAAAATCTAAACAACAATAGCAAGGACTGTTAGAGAAAACTGCGCTATAAAATTGACCACCAGGCGAAATGTCCGAACTTGGACACCGGCGAGACCGCGTATTAAGATAAGCATCGCGCCGAATAATTTAATTTGCCGAAGAGGTGCTCATGTCCGATCCCACGGAAGATCTTCAGGGAAAAGTCGCGCTCTCCTGCCGCATCTTAGCGATGGAAGGTCTGGTCCAGGATATTCTCGGTCATGTCAGCGCGCGCACTCCCGGCCGCGACGAGATGTGGATACGCTGCCGCAGCGAAGACGAACAGGGAGTGCGTTACACTACGGTCGATGCCGTACGTAAGGTCGATTTCGACGGCAATGGAGCGGACTTGAAAAGCCGCTATCAGGTGCCCAACGAGCTGCCCATTCATGGCGAGATTTTCAAAAACCGCGAATCGGTGGGCTGTGTCATTCACGCTCATCCGAAGGAAGCATTGATATGCGGTATAGCCGGATTGGAATTCCGGCCGATCTTCGGCGCGTATAATATCCCAGCCACACGCATGGCCATCGATGGCATACCGATCTTTGAACGCTCCTATCTGGTCAATCGCGCCGAGTTGGCGGCGCCGCTGATCGAGGCGATGGGTGAGAAAAACATCTGCGTGATGAAAGGTCATGGCATCACGGTTACCGGCAAGACCATCGAGGAGGCGACGGTTCGCGCGCTTAATTTCAACACATTGGCCAGAGTCACTTTGCAGGTCGCACACACTGGCAGGCGTGCGCCGGACATTACTGCGCAAGATATCGAAAGGCTTCCCGATCTCGGCTCGACGTTTAACGATCTGTGGGTGTGGCGCTATTACTTGAAGAAGCTACACGAAGAAGATCGACGATAGTCGCGGCGCGCTCGAAGGACTGTTGATAACGAGCTCCTGCGATTTCAGCGGCTTTGCACAAAACGGTTCTCGCCCATCGATTTGTAGTGTTCGGCGAGAACACGATTCCCAAAAAGGGAAAAATGCCTATCCTTTAGCAAGTACGGGCTTTGCCCTTCCGCGATTGCGCGATCGAACATGTAATGCGTGAGGTCACGGCAATCGGACCAGAGGGTCGCGCATATTTTCAGCGCTTCAACTCGTCTTGGGTCCAGGTCTTGGAAGGTCGACGACGGATGCGACAAATTCGCTAGCATCTCTTCATTGTCTGGAATGAAGACCACGGTAACCCGCCAAGGTCGATCGGCGACCAATGCGCGCAGCCGCTTTAGGAAAAATTCAAAAGTTGCGCGTTCTTCTCGTTTGAACCGACGCCCGCCGTGGTAGTCAGCGGGGTCGTGATCCCAATAAATCTCGATCTCACGTGATCCATCGATTTTTAAACGGTAAGAGCTGAACGGATCCTTGGGAGTAGTCGTAGCCGCCCTTAAAGAACCTTGAACAAAGGTCGTTCGCCGCCAGTCGTCATAATACCCTATTAAGCCGGTTAACCTGACGAGCGCAGGGGACAAACCGCGGATTGATCGTTCCAGGTATTTGCGCAGGGTCACAAAATCATTATAGGCGTAGACATAGATGGCGATGTGGGCGCCATCGTCGATGCGATGCGCGACGTAGTTCAAGGTCGCCAAATAGTCTACCGGAGAGTTGCCGGCGACGCCGAAAACGCAAGCGTTGATGTTCATCGTTTCCAGCACCGGACCTAAGGTGCTGGGATACGGCAATCCGGCGCCGTAAATCATGGAGTCTCCGATCAGGACGTCGTGACAGCGCGGTGGATTGCCCCGTCCGGTCTCAGGATCCGCGCGAAAGCCGTCTTGTCCGATGTATAACTCTTTGACGGGGCTCGCGTAGTTCCGGTTCGGCACACGAGCGCGCTGCGTGTAATGTGATCGGTCGAGGGATATTATTTGGAATGCGTATTGAGGCGGCTGGCGGATAGTGCGCACAACTTCAAAACTTAGAATCGCCACGGGCACAACCGCCAGGTATCCTGAAAAGCGAATGAGATCGAATTTCCAGAACGCGCACCAGAACAAAATGATCCATATCGGCCAGGATATAAGCGACGCTCTCAATGGATAGGTGACCAG
>VBKX01000690.1 GCA_005879435.1 Deltaproteobacteria bacterium | reverse complement strand
CTATGACGGTCTCTCGGAATACTGTGCGTAAAAATCAAAAGCGCGGCATGTGGATGGGCATGATCGTCCTGTTCCTACTTTTCGCCGCGGCGGCGGCCTGGAAGTGGACGCCGCTGGCGGATTTAATCGATGTCAATCGCCTTTCCGGTTGGGCCGCGTCGCTGCGCCATAGCCCGGCGCGCCATTTTTATCTGCTCGCCGCCTACGTCATCGGCAGTATTCTATTGGTTCCGATCACGGCAATGATCCTGGTCACCGCGATCATCTTCGGTCCCGTCATGGGCTCGATTTATTCGATCGTCGGAAGCCTCGCGGGTGCCGCGGTGACTTATGCTATCGGTTGTTTTCTCGGCCAGGATTTTGTCCGCAAGATCGCCGGGGCGAAATGGCGTCGCTTGGAACAAAAGATCCGCAAAACCGGGATCGTGGCAGTCGCGACTCTGCGCTTGTTGCCGATCGCTCCCTTTACTGTCGTCAACGTCATTTCCGGTGCGTTCAAAGTGCCGCTGCGCGATTACATCTTGGGATCGTTGATTGGACTGGTGCCGGGTATTCTCATTACGAACATCTTCGCCCATCAGTTTACCAGCGCGATCCGCAACCCTGGGATTGGCGCATTTCTCGTTTTGGCGGGTTTGATCGCCATCACGGTCGTCGGCACCGTTTGGTTAAAACGCCGGCTTGAATCCTAGCGAGTACCGCAAATGCATCGCCGAGCGCTTGAGCCGACACTTTGGATCATGAAACGCGGTCTACTTTGCTTGACCTTGGCGCTGCTCATCGGTTGCGCCAAAGTGCGCGCGATTACCGATGTACCCGAGATCCAGCTCGGCGACCCCGCCTTTTTTCCGACGATCGAAGCCTACGCCGACGCGCCGATCATCGGCGCCAACAAAATCGATATACTTCAGAATGGCGACGAGCTCTTTCCAGCGATGCTGCGGGATATAAAAAGCGCCAAATCGACGATCACCTTCGCTCAATATTTATTCAAAGGCGGCACTCTGGCTCGAGAGCTCGCCCAGAGTTTCGCCGATCGCTGCCGCGCCGGCGTCAAAGTTTATATCTTGTTGGACGATCACGGCAGCGAAGCCCCTGACGAGATCTTGGAGATCATGCGCCGGGCCGGCTGTCACCTCGACTATTTTCGCCGGGTGAGGGCGCCCCAAGTCATCCTGCCGTGGAAACTCTTACAATATAATTATCGGAATCACCGCCGCATCCTCGTCATCGACGGACGCATCGGTTTCACCGGCGGGTACGGCATCAGCGACGACTGGCTGGGCGACGGCCGCACACCGAATCACTGGCGCGACACCAACGTGCGCGTTGAAGGGCCGGCGGTAAAAGACCTGCAAGCAGCTTTCACCGATAGCTGGCTTGAAACCACGGGAAATATTCTAGGCGGCGGGGAATTTTTTCCGCGTCTCGAAGCGAAGGGCCATGTGTCGCTTCAATTCGTCAAAAGCTCACCGGTCGGCGGCAGCTTTCAGAATTACCTGCTCTATTTGCTGTCGATCGTCTCGGCGAAAAAATCGATCCTGATCACCAATCCTTATTTTATTCCCGACGATCGAATGACCGAAGCTCTGTTGGACGCGGCGGCGCGCAAAGTTCGTGTCACCGTGCTGGTTCCCGGCAAGATCGATTTCAAGATCACATATCGCGCCAGCCGAAGGCACTACGGCCGGATGTTGCTCGGTGGAATCCAAATTTACGAATATTCGCCGGCGCTCTTGCACTCCAAGACGATGGTAGTGGACGGCGTGTGGGCGACAATCGGCAGCACTAACTTCGATAATCGTTCCTTCGCTTTGAACGAAGAGCTGAATCTGACTCTCTATGATCGGCCGCTGGCGCAAAGTCTCGAGGCAATCTTCGCCGAAGACTTGCGGCACTCGCGCCAAATCACCTACGAGGAATGGGACGCGCGCGGGCTGAAAGAAAAGTTTTTCGAGCTGTTCTCCTTCCCGGTCGAAGAGCAGCTATGAGCTCGGCCGGGATCCGCGCTTGTCGCGATCGGCATATCGCTTGGTGAAGCGGGAAATCATCCACGGCACGACGACCAGAGCAAACCCGAGCAAGGCCAAACTGATTAGCCCCGGCCGGCGCAGCGCGTTTTCGATCTGCACGGCAAACAAAGTCAAAACCAAGATCCCGGGCACCCGCCCGACCACGCTGGCCAAGATAAAATCCAAGAAGCGAATGCCGGAAGCGCCGATAAATAGATTGACCAGCGTAAACGGCCCGACCGGAACGACGCGCATGGCCAGCACGGCCAAAAATCCATGCTGCTCGATACGATCGACCAGAGGCGCGAGCCGGCGCCCGGCGAGCTTGTGCAGCAAATCTTTGCCGATCAACCGGCCGATGCCATAGCCTTCGGCAGAGCTTAGCAGCCAGCCGCTTAACGCATAGATATTTCCCCATAGCGGTCCGAAAGCGAATACCGTTGCCAAATTCAAAATCGTGATCGGGAAAAAGCATAGGCTGCCAATGAGATATGCCGCCGTGACGTAAAGCGGCGCCGCTGCGTCGTTCTTCACGGACTCCTGCCAGGCAAAGATGGTTTCCAGGTTGAACCACTCGTAGAGCGGCGTCCAGCGCCAGAGCAGCGGCAGCCCTAACAATATCACCAAAACAGCAAGCGCCTTGGGCCGACTAATTCGGTCGGTCCGGCGAGCTTCAGCGATCGGCTGATTGGAGCTATTTGACTCACCCTGCACTTCTAAAAGGTAATCGCCGACCAGCCCAATATCAATATTCGGTTCGAAATGGTGCTCTCCAGGTACTCTTGGTGCGGATCAAAGAGAAAAGATAGTCATGGGTCCCAGAGACAAGCCGTGCATGCTTGTAGGGGCACGTTCCTCGCGCAACTCTTACAGCATTCCGACTGCAATTCCCATCGTTCATCCTCAGACTTATCGCCCCGCCGGCAAT
>VBKX01000692.1 GCA_005879435.1 Deltaproteobacteria bacterium | reverse complement strand
CTCGATCTGGTCATTTCCGGCGAAGTCGGCGTCTCGCCGACGACGTTTCGCAACCACGTCGAAGTATCGCTGAAAGTCGGCGCGCCAATCGAATGGATCCCGATGGACGTCGTGCCGTCCAACTCCGGCTCCACTGCGGTTTCGGCGAAGGCGCCCCATCCGCACGCAGCGCTGTTGCTCGCCGATTTCATCCTCGGCGCCGGCGGTCAAAAAGTGCTCGAAGAATACGAGTATGGTAATCCGACAAAAGACTACGGCTTCAAGCGTTGGTATCCCGAGCAAGGGCTAAGCGCCGAGCAGATCGACAAGCTCGAAGAAAGATGGCGAGCTACTCTTCGCGATTTGACCAAGCGATCTTTCTAACCCTTCTTTATCTCCCACTTTTGCAAACCAGAGCGTTGCTTGCGGCGCTCTGGTTTTTTTTATGCCTAGGGATATAAGAGAGAGCAATCCTACCTGTACGCGAGGTCGCTATGAACACTGGCTCCTATGTGAATGGTAACTGGCTTCATCCCAAATCGACTCGTCTGGTGCGCAACCTCAACCCCGCGGACCCCGATGACGTGATCGCCGAGTTTCCTGCGGCCATCGCCGAAGATGTTCAGCACGCGATTGAATGCGCGCAAGCCGCGTCGCGCGGCTGGCGCAAGACTCCCGGCCCCGAGCGCGGCCGGGTTCTGTGGCGCGCCGCCGATATCGCCCGCCGACGCGCGGACGAGATTGCACGGACCCTCACCCGCGAAGAAGGCAAGATCCTCAAAGAGGCGAAGGGTGAAGTCATGAAAGGCATCTCGCTCTTGGAGTTTTACGCCGGTGAGGGCTTCCGCATGCACGGCAAAACTTTGCCCTCCGAAGCGCGCGACACTTTCACTTATACGATTCGTAGCCCGCTGGGTGTCGTCGGCCTGATCGCGCCGTGGAATTTTCCTTGGGCGATTCCCGTCTGGAAATCCGCGCCTGCGCTGGTGGCAGGCAACTGCGTTATCTTCAAACCTGCCGAGCTAACGCCGGCGACGGCCACGTTGCTCACGGAGATCTATGCGGAAGCGGGGCTTCCTCCAGGGGTATTCAACATGCTCGTTGGTTCCGGCTCGGTCGTTGGCGAAGCGATGGTTCATTCGCCGGTCCTTAGGGCGATCTCGTTCACCGGCTCGAATGAAATCGGCGGCGCGCTCTATGCCAAGGCCGCTCAGCGCGGTGCGAAAGTCACTTGCGAGATGGGCGGCAAAAACGCGGTCATCGTCATGGCCGACGCCGATCTCGACAAGGCCGCCGTGGCGATCCACGGCGGTGCCTTCGGATCGACCGGCCAGCGGTGCACCGCAACCTCGCGCGTGATCGCAGCACCATCAGTTAAAGACGCCCTCGTCGACCGGCTCGTTGACGCGGCGAGGAAAATCAAAATCGGCTCCGGCTTGGACGAGACGGTCGATATGGGGCCGGCGGTGGACGAAAAGCAGTGGAAAACAGACCTCGACTACATCAACATCGGCCGCCAGGAAGGCGCGCGTCTGGTTCTCGGCGGCAACAAGCCCGGATCTTCGGTCCCGTCCTCGCGGTTTCAACGGCAAAAACTATCGACGAAGCTCTCGCTTTTGCCAACGGCGTCGAGTACGGACTGACGACGTCGATCTTTACGGAAAACATCGACACGATCATGCGCTTCGTCGAAGAGGTCGAGACCGGCATGGTTCACGTCAACGAACCCACGATTGGCGGCGAAGCGCAGCTTCCCTTTGGCGGAACCAAAGCGACCGGCGTCGGCGAGCGAGAAATGGCGGAAGAGGGATTGAATTTCTTTACCGAATTAAAGACGGTGTTTATCAACTACTCAGGCAAGGCCGAGCGATTGATGATTCGATGAAGCAGGTTCAAGGTTGCAGGTTCAAAGTTCAAGGTTGATACGCAAGAGGGAGCAACGTTTCTTAACCTTGAACGTGGAACTTTGAACCTTGAACAATATTATTTATCGATCGGCGCCGCTCCCTGCCAATGACCGACGTCGACGATGATGTCCTCAGGACCAACGAACTTGTCCTCATAATAAGCCGTGCCCAGGTTGATCGCCCCGGCTTTCTTAGCCCCGGCCGCTTCCAGCATGCGAAACTGCTCCTGATCATTCTCAGCCGTAAAACCTATATGATCGATGCCCGGCTGCTTGGTCCGCTCGCCATCCGGTGTGCCCGCGCGTAGTGGGAGTACGGTGATATTCACCGATCCATCGCTCAGATCGATGGCGTTGTTCTTGCGTTTTTGGATCAACTTCATGCCCATGGCATCGACGAAAAATTTCGCCATCGCATCCACATCGGTCGCTCTATAGGCGATATGCCGAATCTTTGCCATTTTTCCTCCTAGGTCGACCCCGCCGACGTTGAACTTTGAACCCTTGAACCTTGAACGGCGCGCTGAAGCGCGCTCATCCCCCGTAGAAAACTTTATCGCCCAAATCCCGCATCGCCAAGATGGCATCATCGGGGCGGCCCGCCGGCTGCACTGAAACCCCGGCATCTTTCACTTCACCGACGAAGATCGAGTGATCGCCCATTTCAACCGTATTGACCAGAGAGCACTCAACAAACGCCGGGGCTCTTTCCAGGATCGGCGCGCCCAAAGTACCTTTTCGGAATGGTTCGCCGCCGATCGTGTTGCCTTCTCGTTCGAGCGGCTTGAAAAAAGTAAATGCCTGCCCTTTCTGATCCTTGCCGAGAATATTCAGTGCGAACGTTTTCGATTCCTCGATGATCGCGTCCGCGCCGGAATCGGCCTTCACACCCACGACCACCAGCGGCGGCTGGAATGCCGTCTGCGTCACCCAGTTCACGGTCGCGGCCGCGACCTTGCCGTCTTTACCTTCGGAAGTGAGCACGTAGATTCCGTACGGAATCATCCGCAACGCGGTTTTCTTTGCATCAGCATCCATGATTAATCATTCCTTTCGAATTGATTTGCAAATACCGCCAGAGAACTCTGACGAAGTTTGATTCTATGGAACCCAAACCGAATCTGCAAGCACCTAAACCTGACCAAGACTGCAACTACTGTGACTTCGGCGGTACGCGGAACGCGAGAGTCGCGTAGACGTTGTCCTTGACCTCGAAGTCACCCGCTTCGATCATTCCAAGTCCGGCGACGTGCGCGCTCAATGAATGGGAATTATTGCGAGAGACGAAAGCGACGCCGATGTCGAATTGCCCGGCCAGATCCTTCTTCTGTGCTTCGTATAAGCCCCGCAACAAGCCACGACCACGATATTCGCGCGCTATGCACACAGGGCCATAGATATAGCTTTTGTAAGCGCTCAACGGCCGGCCTTCAAACGCGAGACGATCGTATGACCGAAGCATCTTCGCAATCACCGGCGAACCGGTATCAAACTCCTTTCGAAACGCGCACAGAAACCCGGCGACTTGCTCATTGATAACAGCTACCATTGCGCCGAGATCTTCGGCGATCGCCGCCGTCTGTTGGTGCGTGAATTGCGCGGATAAAAAACCTTCGTTGCGTTCTTCCTCTGACAGATTTTGGATATAGTTGGCAGACTGAAGCGCAAGAATCTGAACATAATCGGCAGGAGTCGCGCGCCGATATCGAGATGTTGTCGTCGTCACTGACCCTGCTTCTCCATGAGTCCTGCGCTCAATCCGGCTTCTTGCAGAATTTGGCAGCACAATTCGACTTGTTCAGCAGGGACATAAAACGCAGCGCCCGCATATACGGAAGATAGCTGCTCGCGTATGAGCAGAAAACTTAAAATCTCTTTGTATGATCTCATGGGGGTGATCCGGAATCATGCGGCATCGTCCGGCGGACCGTGGCGCGGGCGCCAACCGATGGCCGCCGTGAATGTCGGTCGCTTGGGCGCCGGCATGGCCATCGCGGCGGCGTAAGGCGGGTCGCGCCATGGGCCGCTGCCTTGAAAGTAGAACTCAGCCTTAGCTCTCAGGCGTTTTGCTTTTTTTGATCGGCCCTTTACCCGATGATATTCCGATAGACGAACATAACGATCACCCAAATAAAAACACACCTCCGGATTGGGTCTTGCCGGGCGACCGGCCTTCGCGATTATCAATAAGGCCAAGGCCACAGTGATGTCTACACGCAACTGAGATGGAGTCTCTTCTATTTCGGTCTGCAAAGCCTTTACCTCGATGGCGGCCAGCCTCCACCACCTACCGGACGCCTGCCTCCGCCAATAGCGTTCTTGACCATCTCCGCGAAAAAACCTCCGATTGCCCCAGCCGGTATTGCTGCGGCAAAGGACAATGCCATGAACCATTCCGGCATCGCGCTTTCTTCTTGTCCCCCCGCCTGCAGAACCAATCCAAGGATGATCGAGCCCATACCAACCAACGCGCCGTGTTTCATCTCCAGTGTGCCGGCTTTATAAGCGGCAAACAATCCACCGATCACGGTGCCGAGCGAGCCGAGCAGCAGACTGGCAATCAAACCATCGCTGGAATTCCAATATTGTGTGAAAGCGTCGTCGGCCGCTCCACCCTGAGCGGCCAAGTCCTTAGCGACAAAAAATGAATAATACAGGGTGGTGAGCGCTATAGTCGCGACTGTGTCCACGACCACACCGCCAATAATCGGCCGAAATTGAATACCGGTAAAGAATCCCGTCGGCTGAATCGATGACGGCGATTGTCGGGGTTCGTATTGCATAGTTTATTCAGCGCCCTTTTACCTGCGCCTGCCATTAAAGGCGTTGGTTGCTCGACCGATTCTATTGGAACGGAGTCGAAATGTTCGCGTCATCTAAGATCCTCAAGCCTGACGTTCCACCGAAACGACATACTTTTCCACTCGACTTCGTTCACAAGCTGCTTCATTTCCTTTTATGCTTTCCTCCACAGCGGCACCTTCTTTCGATTGGGAATCCCATCGCCCAACAAAGTGCGCCCGCCCAAGGGAAACTTTTTCGGCGGGATAGCTCCCAAGATCATAAAAACAACGTCCTTGTTTGAGTCGTTTCCCAGGGCACGCCACACCGTGGGACTAACCCGAACGATGGTTCCCTCCGGCATCCTGATGCGTTTGCCGTCGAGAATGATCGTACCTTCTCCCTTGAGCGCGATAAAGACCTCTTCTTGCACCTTGTGACGATGCACGTAGGTCGCGCCTTGTCCCGGTTTGCAGCGCACGAAGCTGAAACCGATCCCCTTGCAGCCCATCGGGCGTGACAGAAATTCTTTTTCCTTCACCTGGCTCAGAGGCATAAATGCCTTTGAATACCTTGCGGCCATCTCATCCTCCCCATTGTTTAATTCGTCGAACCTAGCGTATTGTTTTGAGATGTCGTTTTCCTCGCGGTTGACTTGTCACACATCATAAGGAAAATAACGTCACGCGGGGCCAATAGGCAAACCACTCGCGACTATGTTTCACCATTTCCGCTACGAAGCCGAATATTATCCGACCTTGAGCCGGCTGCCACTCGATGTGCGCATGAAGCTCGATGTCACCGGCCTGAAAATTTCCCTCGACGATTGGCTCTCCTTTAGTTTTGCGGAACGAACTGTTTTGTGCCATCTGCCTTGCGCGTCGGACGAGGAGAAAAGCGCATTCCGAGCCTACCTGGATTTTCTATCGCTAAAATACCGCGGCGCGCCGGTGGCGGTAACCGAGACAATCGACAGGTCACTTTGGGAGCGATCGCGCGTGCCTGCCCCGGTTCGTGAAAAAAGCGCCGCGTCCGGCGTCGTCATTACTACCGACGAGTGGCTTGGCTGGCAATCGCATCAGCGTTATGCTTTGTACAAGACGGCGGTTTCGAAGAGTCAACCGGAGGCGTTCGCCGACGTGCTCGATGAACTGCGAGAGCTAAGAAAACTTGCGACCGGAAGCTAACAACCGATGCCCACGGTAAAATCCAACGACACCTTGCTTTCCCGCCTCGTGCCTTTCGGCCTGCTCGGCCAGACCAAACCGCAGCATTACCGCGAGATGCTCGGCATCCTCTGGGAAAACCGCAAAGAACTCCCCTACGCCTGGAACGTGCTGAATCATGGCGTCTGCGACGGCTGCTCGCTCGGGCCTTATGGCCTCCGAGATAACGTGCTCGACGGCATGCACCTGTGCATGTCGCGGCTCAAGCTGCTCAAGCTCAATACGATGACCGCGCTCGAATTGTCGGTCATGAACGACGTCAATCGGCTGCGCGGGATGGAGCCGGAGCAGCTGCGCTCGCTCAGCCGCCTGTCCCATCCGATGATGCGGCGAAAAGGCGAGCGGGGATTTCTGCGAATCACTTGGGACGAGGCGCTCGATGTCGTGTGCAAATCGATCCACAACACCGCGCCGCACGAGATGAGCTTTTTC
>VBKX01000691.1 GCA_005879435.1 Deltaproteobacteria bacterium | reverse complement strand
CCCAAGGAGCGCGTCGAGCAATGCATTGCCAAAATCGGCATTGGGTTTTTGTTCGCGCCGTTGCTCCATGAGGCAATGAAGTATGCGGTGCAGCCGCGCCGCGATATCGGTATTCGGACGATCTTCAATATTTTAGGTCCGCTCACCAATCCGGCGATGGCGACTCATCAACTCATCGGCATCTATAGCGGCGAGATGGTGGAGATGATTGCCTTCGTGCTCAAGAATTTGCGGTCCGACAAAAGTCGCCGAGCTGCGCGATGGCCAAGTAAAAGAGTATGCTATCGAGCCGGAGCAATTCGGCTTCAAACGTTGCCGCCTGGAAGAATTGCACGGCGGCAATGCGGATCAAAGCGCGGCGATCGTCGCCGGAGTGTTAGACGGTAAAAAAAGTGCCGCCCGAGATGTGGTTTTGCTCAACAGCGGCGCGGCGCTTTACGTCAGCGGCAAGGCCGCGACGATCCAGGACGGCATCGGGCTCGCGGCCGAGTCCATCAATTCGGGAAACGCGCGCCAAAAGCTCAGCCAGTTGGTTGAAATGACCAACGCCGCGTAGCCTCCCATGGCTGAAATTCTCGCAACCATCGCCGAGCACGTGCGGGGAGTCGTCGAGCGCCGGCGACGCGAGACGGCGGTTGAGGTCTTGCGCGACCGGCGGCTATTCCATCTGCCGACCCGGGGATTCGCGCGAAGTTTGTCGGGTAACACGCGGCGAATTATCGCCGAGGTGAAAAAAGCGTCGCCGTCAAAGGGGCTCATTCGCGCCGACTTCGACGCCGTGGCCATTGCTAAAGACTACGCGACGCATGGCGCCAGCGCGGTTTCAGTGTTAACCGAGGAACGTTTTTTTCAAGGCAGTTTGGTCTATCTGGAGCAGATCCACGACGCGGTCAGCGTGCCGATCCTGCGCAAAGATTTCATGCTCGACCCGTACCAGATCGTCGAAGCGAAGAGCTACGGCGCCGACGCGGTGCTGTTCATCGCGGCGATGCTCGATCCCGGCTTGATGCGTGAGCTGCGTGAGCAGGCCGGCGCGCTGTCGCTGGACGCCTTAGTCGAGGTGCACACGGAGACTGAATTAGAATCCGCCATCGCCGCGGGCGCGCAAATGATCGGCATTAACAATCGGGACCTCAGAACGTTTGCCGTGAATCTTTCCACGACGGAACGACTGGCGCCGCTCGTGCCGTCCGGCACGCCCGTCGTATGCGAGAGCGGCATCGACGGTGTGGAGCAAATCCGCCGTGTGGAGAAGCTGGGCGTTCATGTCTTTCTGATCGGGGAATCGCTTATGCGCGCGCCGGCGCCGGGAAAAAAGTTGGCCGAATTGTTCAAGGATTGAGATGCGAGGACGGAGTTATCGGGTTGGCTCAGTCCTCAGCGCTTATTACTCATGACTGTGAAAGTTAAGGTTTGCGGCATTACCAATTTAGCCGACGCGGAGAAGTCGCTTGAATTCGGCGCCGACATGCTTGGGTTCAATTTTTATGCTCCGAGTCCGCGTGCCATCACGCCAGAAAAGGCCCGTGAGATTCTCGGTCGATTGCCCGCCGAATCATTCAACGTGGCGGTGTTCGTGAACGAGTCCAGAGCAAAGGTCAGCGCAGTGGTCGCCGACGGACAATTGGCAAATGGCCGGCAAGCCTACGGTGGACTACAATTCCATGGCGAAGAGAACGAAGAATTTTGCCGCGGATGGGGCATGAAGATTATCAAAGCGTTTCGTCTGAAAGACAGGGCGGCTCTCGCCGGAGTGAGCGGCTTTTCCGCGGATTTTTATTTGCTCGACTCGTGGTCGGTGGGCTACGGCGGTTCGGGGGCGGCGTTCCCGTGGGAGTGGCTTGAGGGACTCGACGCGAGCAAGTGGATCCTTTCAGGCGGACTTCGCGTTGACAATGTTGTTGAAGCGATTGCGCGGATCAAGCCCTTCGGTGTCGATGTTTGTAGCAGCGTAGAAGCCCGTCCGGGTATCAAGGATCATGGCAAACTCAAAGAATTTATCTGTGCTGCAAAAAGTACCTGACCGGCACGGCCATTTCGGTCCCTTTGGCGGTAGGTATGTCGCCGAGACGCTGATGCCGGCGCTCACTGAACTGGAGCACGCCTATGCTAGAGCGCGGCGTGATGGCGCGTTTCGGAAGGAACTTCAGTTCTATTTACACGACTACGCCGGCCGCGAAACGCCGCTTTATTTTGCCG
>VBKX01000689.1 GCA_005879435.1 Deltaproteobacteria bacterium | reverse complement strand
GCTTCACCCCACGGACGCCATCTATTACGGCATCCCAGGCTACGATCATCTGCTGAACGACTACTCCGACGAGAGTTACCGCGCGGAAACCGCGTTCGTCGATGACTCGCCGCGGCAGTTGCGGCAGCTTACGACCCGTGACCTCGACCAAGATGAAGCCATCGATTACGCCCTGCTCGAAGGAAAACTCACGATTCAGAAATTCGAGCACGCCAAGGAGGATTACCGTCTAAAGTGGCCCGATACCTATTCACCGATCGATGCCATCTATATCCTCACCGTTCGTGCGACAAACGACTTGGCAGGCAATCTCTTGAGCCGTTTGAACGGGACGCCGGCTCTCATTCGGCAAGGCATCGACAATCTGAGCCGCAAAGACGCAAACCCGCCGACGCTTTGGACGGAGATGGCGATCGAGGGCGCCAAAGGCGCCGTCGGTTTTTTGGAAACCTTGCCAGACCACCCCAAAGTACAAAGCGCGGGCATCGATCCGAGCGCGCTCAAAACGGCGCTCGATAATGCGAAAAACGCGGTCGGCGAGTTTGCGTCTTTTCTCCAGAGCGATCTGCTGCCGCGCAGCCACGGCGTCTACGCGGTGGGCACGGAACACTACGATCTACTCTTGAAGAAAAAACATTTTCTCGATCACGACGCTGCCAGTCTGCTCGCATTTGGCGAAAGTCTTTTTACCAGCACCAAGCAAGAACTCGAATCGCTCGCCGACGAGTTGGCTCCCGGCAAAGGCGTCGAGGCAGCGGCGCGAAAGATACAAGAGCACCATCCGACGATCGAACAAGTTCTGCCGGCGTATCTAAAAGCTATGGAAGCAGCGCGGGCATTCGTCAAAGAAAGAAACCTCGTCTCCTTTCCGCCCAAAGAAGAACTGCACGTCGTCCACACCCCGGAGTTTCGCCGTCATGAAATCCCGTTCGCAGCGTATTTATCGCCATCGCCGAAGGATGCGGATCAGGTCGGTTATTATTACGTGACACCCGTCACGGACGATGACTTGCTGCGCGAGCACAACTGGGTCGGTCTGGAAAATACTTCGGTGCACGAAAGCTACCCCGGCCACCACTTGCAGTTTTCCATTGCCAATTGCACTCCTGCTGCTTCTACTTTGCCGCGGCTAATGAATGAATCTTCCGTTTTCTACGAAGGCTGGGCACTCTACTGCGAGCAGCTCATGCAGGAGCAAGGTTTTCTCAAAAGCAAAGAGCACCGCTTCGTCATGCTCAAGGACCGCCTCTGGCGCGCGCTGAGAATCATCATCGACGTAAAGACTCAAACCGGCCGCATGAGTTACGACGAAGCCGCCGACTTGATGGTGCGCGAGCTGCACTTTCCGCGCGCGCAAGCCTGCGGCGACTTGAACTGGTACAGCCAGTCGCCGTCGGTGCCGATGGGCTACGCGCTCGGCTGGTCGATCATCAACCGCCTGCGTGAACAAGAGCAAAAGCGTGTGGGAAGGAAATTCAATTTATGCGAGTTCCACGATAAACTGCTCAGCGCCGGCAGTATCTCGCTGCCGCTGGTAGAAAGAAGACACTTCACGTGATTATCCTAAACGTCTGGAACATTTTGAACTATTGGAACGACTGGAACCGGGCCGCGCTACGAATTCGTTCCAATCGTTTCAATTGTTCCAGGTGTTCCAATGGTTAATAAGACTAAAATGAAACCGCGCGGCCCTTTACTGGGCGCGCATATGTCGATCGCCGGCGGGGTCGGCAACGCCTTCCTCGAAGGCAAGAAAGTCGACTGCGACGCGATTCAGATTTTCACCAAATCGTCGCGCCAGTGGGCGGCCAAACCCTATACCAAAGAAGAGATTGCGCAATTCCATGGGAACAGGAAAGAAACCGGTATAGCGAGCGTCGTCGCGCACGATTCCTATTTACTCAACCTCGGCTCGCCGGATCCGGCCCTGCGCCAGCGCTCCGTGGCGGCTTTCATCGACGAGTTCGAGCGCTGCGAAGTCTTGGGCGTGACGAATTTAATCGCTCATCCCGGCGCCCACGTCGGCGCGGGAGAAGCGGAGGGCATCAAGACAATCGCCAGGTCGTTGGACGAAGTTCACAAAGCGTGTCCAGGTTATCGCGCGAAGATCACGCTCGAAATCACCGCGGGTCAAGGCTCCAATCTCGGCTACCGTTTCGAGCAAATCGCCAATATGATCGATGCCACGCACGAAAGCGACCGCCTGCGCGTTTGCTTCGATACCGAACATGCCTTCGCCGCCGGTTATGACATTCGCACTAAAGAAGGCTACGAAAGAACCTTCAGCGAATTCGATGAAGCGATCGGCATCGACCTATTAGCCGCGTTTCACCTCAACGATTCGAAGAAGGAATTCCACTCCCGCGTCGATCGCCACGAGCATATCGGCAAGGGCTTTATCGGCGTCGAAGCGTTCCGTCTGCTCATGAACGACAAACGCTTCTGGGGCTTGCCCATGTGCTTGGAAACGCCGAAGGGACCGGACCTGAAAGAAGACAGGGAGAACTTGACGCTCCTACGGAGCTTGATCAAAGCCTGATCGATCTCACTTAGGGTAAAAGCAATTGAATGCTACGCCGGAATCGATATCCCCGGAAAAAAATACTGGACGACGAGGCCGATCAGGTAACCCATGCCGGCGGCGCTGACGGCGATCACGAAGAATTTCAAACCCGAAACCAGGAGCGATTGGCCCGCCAGATATCCTTTGAACGCGCCGACGCCGAAGAGCGTAATGCCGCTCAACAACCCTGACAGATAGAGCGCCTGCACGCCGCTCAAAAAAATATACGGCGAGATCGGCACAAATGCGCCGACCACGAACGACAGCCCCATCACGAGAGCCGCCGCGATCGGCTGATTGACTTCGGCGCTGCCCAACCCAAAGACTTTTTCCTGGAAGGTGCGCAGAAAAACGTTTCGCTCTTGAAGCAATACCTTAACCAGCCGGTAGCCGTGCTCTTTGCTCAATCCCTCTTGTTCGAGAGCGTTGAGCAAGCCTTCCGCCGCGACATAGGGTTCGCTATCGGCGAGTCTTTCGGCATCGGCGATTTCTTTGTCGAAGATATCTTTCTGCGCTCCGGAAGACAGATACGAACCCGCCGCCATCGAAATTGCTCCCGAAGACATCGCGGTGAGTCCGGTGACGATGACCACGATGTTGTTCTCCGTCGCGCCCTGCACGCCGGCGAGCAAACCGACCGTGCTGATCAATCCGTCTTGGATGCCGAAAACAAACTCGCGAATCCGCGATCGGCTCTCGATCACTCGTTTTTTCTGTTGGATCGCGGTTAGAGCCATCGGCAACAAACTGTAAGCGGGAGAATGCGAAGAGCAAAGTCGCGAGATGATTCGTCGAATAGCACGTGAATCATAAATGGTAAATTTTGCATTGACCTAATACTTCAATATGAGATCGCCGGTCGGTTCCCCGGGCTGCCAATCGGACGGACACAAGCGCTCCGTGCGCAGCGCCTTGAGCACGCGCAGTGTTTCTTCCACGCTGCGCCCGACGTTGACGTGGCTCACGACTTGATAGTAAATGATGCCGGCCGGATTGATGATAAACGTGGCGCGTAGCGCGACGCCTTCTTTCTCGTCCAGAACCCCATAGTCGCGACTTAGGGTTTTGTTTTCATCACTCAAGAGCGGGTATTCCAAACCGCCGAGCTCTTCCGCCCACGAGCGATGGCTCTCAATGGAATCTACGCTCGCTCCAAAAATCATCGCCGCTTCGTCGGCGAACGCCTTGGCCATCTTGCTAAAGCCGGTTACTTCCGTGGGACAGATGAAGGTGAAGTCGGCCGGATAGAAAAACAGCACCAGCCACTTCCCTTTGCAGCTGGCAAGCGAACACTTCGTGACTTTACCCTGAAAAAAACCGTCAACGTTAAAGTCGGGCGCGTTGTCGCCGATTCGTAACAAGCCCATATTTGCGCCTCACTTCCGGCATTTAAAGCTTAAGGAATATTCTGCCAAAGAGAAAATCTGTTCTTTTCGCTGGACCCCGCGCTCGCGGTGAACTATTCTTCCTGCGCGCCCGGTGAGTTCAGCAGCCCGAAAAAGTAGATTCGCAACATCTGCTCGACCAGCTGAGGCAACGCCAAGTCGCGCTTGGGCTGGTACCAGGTATAGATCCAGTTCATCATGCCGAACAGGGTGAACGTTGCCAAGCGTAAATCGATGCCTTTGGCTCCCTCTTGTTCCTGCAATTCACCCATAAGGTCCATGATCACCTTGACGTAACGCCTCTTCAGCACGAGGATTTTTTCGTTGAATTCGCCGGTCAGCGACTCATCCTCGTGGGCCATCACTTTCATCTCCGGCATGTTGTGCAAAAAGAAACTGAGATGATTTTCAGCGAAGGCGCGGATGCGCGCCCGCACGTCGACGTCTGCAGCCGTCGCCTGTTCCCAGCGCTGCAATAGGGTCAAAAAGCACCGCTCCTGGATCAGATAGAGCAGCTCTTCTTTCGTCGTAAAGTAGTAGTACAGACCGGACAAACTCATCTTGGTCGCTCGCGAGATGTCGCGCACCGAT
>VBKX01000688.1 GCA_005879435.1 Deltaproteobacteria bacterium | reverse complement strand
TAGTCGGCCCCCAGTACCGCCTTGCGCACAGACATGCCTTTATCGAATGAATCGTCAGACAATTTGCACCTCCTGGAAAAACTGCATCATTCTTTCCGCCACTATTGCCGGCTGTTCGACACACGGCAAATGACCGGCATTTTCGATCAAGGTAAATCGCGCGCCGGGAATCAAGTCCACCAGTTCTTTAGCGAGCTCGGGAGGCGTGGAGATGTCCTCAGCGCCACATAGAACCAGTGTAGGACACTTGATTCGGGCCGCCATCGCGCGAAAATCCGCGTCGCGCAGCGCGCAGCATGTGCCGATATAACCCGCCACCGAAGTTTGCAGCAGCATAGTTGAATAGCCGCGGATGTCGGCGGGCCGGCGTGCGCGGAATTGCGCCGAAAACCACCGTTCCATGGTCGGCGATTCCAGAGCTTTAAGGCCACCGGTTTGAACCGTGCCGATGCGCTGCTGCCATGATTCTACAGATCCGATACGCGCGCCGGTATCGCATAAAGCCAGCGCGCGCACGCGGCGCGGATGGTTTAACGCCAAAGCCTGCGCAATGATACCGCCGACCGAAACACCGCATATCACGGCTTCGCCGATTTCCAGAGCATCGAGCAGTCGGGCAACGTCGTCCGCGAGATCCTTAGCGGAATACGGCGCTGGAACGGCATCGGTCAGCCCGTGGCCGCGCTTATCGTAGCGAATCACGCGGAAATCCGCGGCCAGTCGGGCCGCCACCTCATCCCAAATACGCAGGTCGCTGCCCAGAGAATTGGCAAAAACGATAGCCGGCTTTTCCTTCGCGCCCTCATCGACGTAACGATGGACAATGTTGTTAAGTTGGACAAATGGCATGGCCTTGGATTCAAAGTATCCGAGCCCGCGAACCAAAGTCAACTTTGCGCCGCCGGCTGGATTCCCCTTTGACTTCGCCCTAACAACAACCCTAAGATCTATTCAAAACATGGAAGCGTTGAACTTTTGAACCCTTGGAACAACTGGAACCCAAGTTGAATTCGACTTATCCAACGCTGTGAACGGTTTGAACGACTTGAACGTCTTGAACCCTTGGAACAGGAGGAAATCATGTCCGAGCCACTAGTTCTCGAAGTATTTTCCGATTTCGTTTGACCGTGGTGCTACCTCGTCACCGGGCGTGTCGAGAAACTCAAAAAGAAATTCGGTCTCGAGATCAAATTTACTCAATTCCCGCTGCATCCGGATACACCCGAGGAAGGCAGCGTGCGCGGACCGGAGATCATCGCGCGCAACCAGCGCATGAAAGTGAACATGGAGCGGGAGGGCTTGCCGTTCAATGCGGAACGCAACATGTCTTACAATAGCCGGCTCGCCCAGGAGTTGGCGAAATGGGCAAACACCAAAAGCAAAGGTGAGGAAGTCACCGACGCTTTGTTTCGCGCCTACTTCGTCGACGTGAGAAATATCGGCAAAGCCGACGTGCTTGCCGAGATCGCCGAGGAAAACGGCTTGCCGGCCGATGAAGCGACCGATGTCTTGCTGAGCCGCAAGTACAAGGATGCCGTCGACGACGACTGGCGGCGCTGCGCCGCCTATGGCGTCAACGCGGTGCCGACTTTTCTGGCTGGAAAATATTTAATGGTCGGGGCGCAGCCCTACGAAGAATTGCAGCGCTTGATCGAGCATGTAGTAAAGTCACCGTCTGGTCAAACCGCGGGATAACAGATCCCATCGGCTAATTCCGATCGAGCGAGGCCTTCGTGATCGACGTCTGCGGCTGATTTTGAGAGTACGCTGATGGAGCCGCAATTGATTCTCGAACGGTGAAAGCTCTCAAATTCATGCGTGAGGATTAGAAAACACCTATACTTAAGATGCGACCTCTAATCATCGGATCACTTTTCCTATTATTTTCTCTGATTCCCCTATTCAGTCTTTCCGCGCAACAACGCCACCTTCATAGTAGCGCGGGTGTCGGCGGTGCGCAGATTCCCCTCTGGACCGGGAAGGACCTGGGAACATTTCGCAAATATCAATTGGACGTGGAAAGTGTTCTGATCCTGGGAGGAGCGCGCGGAATGCAAGCGCTACTCGGCGGGAGCGTTCATTCCGCGAATATGGCGGCCATGGTTCCCATCCGTACGAGTCTCGGCAGTGGAGATGCGGTCATCGTCGGCGGGTTTCTAAATAAAAATTTACTGAAGTTCGTCGCCCAAAAGACCATCACGAGGCCTGGAGATCTTCGTGGAAAAAAAGTCGGCATTGCCAATTTCGGCGGATCAAACGAATTTGGCGTTTTGCTCGCGCTTCGAGAATGGGGTATTCCACGCGAAGCGGTAAATATCATTCCCGCCGGCGGCAGCGCCGCGAGACTGATAGCTATGGATGCGCGCGGCTTGGACGCCACCGTCATTTCGTATGACCATGCCCTCATAGCTGCGCAAAAGGGAATGACTATTTTAGGTGACTTGGCCGAGATCGTGCCGGAGTTCCCCGACAGACTGATCGTTGCGCGTCGTTCGTTTCTTGATAGGGAGCGCGATACCATCAAGCGTTTTCTCCAAGCGCTCAGCGAGTCGATCTACCAAGTCAGCACCCAGCGCGAAAAAATTCTGCCCATCATTGCCAGATACCTAAAAGTGGATCGCAAAGTGGCGGAAGAGACCTATGATCTGTACCACAATGTATTTTCTTTACCGCCCCGGGTCGGCCGTAAAGGTGTTAGAGATGTCGCTGACGTCGTTCTGCAACAATTGGGACGCCCAAAAGAGGAAGTAAATTTGAGCCGGCTCATCGACGAAAGCCTGATCGATGAACTGGAGAAAGAAGGCTTCTTCAATAAGTTGCGGAAAGAATACACGCAGAGATAAACAACATCGGCGATCGTAATATTTTGTAGTGCCAACGAAGTTTGCGAGCGTATCAAACATTTAGAAAGGAGCTTTACAATGATAGCAAAGATCAAGCATGTGGCGTTTATGAGCCACAACGCGCCCCGGCTTTGCCGATTCTATGAGTGTTTATTTGGGCTAACTCGGGCAAGGGCGGATACCTCCCCGGCATCCGAGGAAGAGTTCGCCAAGCGTTTCGGCAATCCGCTTTTATCGACCAAACGTGTTGCCAAACCTTACGACGCAACGGTGATCGCGGGCGATGGCAACGTTGGGGTGGCGTTCCTACGCCGCCGGCCGGGATATCCAGCGGGCATAGATCACTTTGGCATCGAGGTAGACGACCTGGACCGCGTTTTCAGCCGCTACAAGGAAAAATATCCCGCGGTGGGAGTCGTCAAGAGACCAAGCAACCGGCCGTTTGCATCTTTCAGCTCACACGATCCCGAGGGCCATCTGTTCGACCTGAGCCAGCCCGGTTTGGACAACGTCCGCGGCGTTTGGGCCGAGTCCGATCGAGAGCAAAATCGCTATATCAAGCACCTGACGATACGCGCCATCAATCCGGGTGCTTTAGCGCGCTTCTATGTGGACGTCTTCGAATTTAAAGAAGAGGAAAAGGCGTTGGAAGATCCGAATTTTTACCTCACAGACGGCAAAGTCACGTTGATCCTGACGCCGTGGAAAATCGAAGACTATCACGGCGCCGAACACCGGGGTCCTGGACTCGACCACGTCGGATTCAAGGTAGAAAACATGGAGATGTTTAGAAAAGATTTCGATGTTTTGACCAGCGTGGATCCTGAGTGGATGACTCCGAAGGCTCCCAATCAGGCTTCCGAACACGATGTCGTACTGCGACTACTCTCGGCTTGTCGTTACGGCCGGCATCAGCTGGCCGATCCGGACGGAAATTTCATAGACGTAACGGATCAATAAATGGTTTGGCGGGAATAACGATGCGGCTCACTTTTCGGAGGACCTGGATGAGCATGGAAAGATGTATCGCTACTTTAATCGCGCTTTCATTCATCCTGTTAAGTCCCACGGCTGAAACTGCGTTTTCTGCCGATAAAGCGGACAAACTAACGCAGGTCCGCATGGGCTTGGCAGCAAGAAGCACGACTTCCATGCCGTTTTTCGTTGCCAAGGAGCGCGGCTTTTTCCGCGAGGAGGGTTTGGATATCGAGCTGATCGTCATGCAGGCGATTCAAACCATCCAGGCGACAATGGGCAACAGCACCCAATTCGCGTCAGCCACCGGATCGGCGGTCAGTTCCGCCGTTCAGGGTGCTGACATCAGAGTCATTTTTGCCGTCACGGATCGGCCGTCTTTCGATCTCATCGCCCAACCCAACATCACCAGTGTGCAGCAATTGCGCGGGAAAAAGATCGGCACCGGCGGCGTCGGCTCGCTGGCGGAAATTCTGGCGCGCCGGATCTTGATCGCTCACAATGTTCGTCCCGAAGAAGTATCCATTCTGGCCACCGGGCCAAGCCACCTAACCTACTTATCGTTGAAGGCCAAGGTCATCGACGCCGCGCCGCTGCAAATGCCCTTGACCTTCACGGCCCAGGACGAAGGCTTTCGGAAGCTGGCGGCCGCGGGCGAATTCTATCAATCGGTTCAGGGCGGCCTGGCGACGACCAAGACGATGCTCACCGAGCAACCGGAGCTGGTGACCAAAGTCGTGCGCGCCATGCTGCGGGCAACGCGCCTGATCAAGTCGGACAGAAAATACGCGATAGACTTTCTCAAAGGACCCTGGGTCGATCTCGGCAAGAACGCGGACAAGATCGCCGCGCGAGTGTACGACGTCGCGGGCCCTGACTTCCTGGCGAGCGGCGTGGTAAGCGACGAGGTTCAGCGGCAAATGATCGCGGATGCTTCGCAGCGGGTCAAGCCCAAGCAGCCGGTGCTGCCGGAACAGGTGTTCGACTTCAGCATTGTCAGGAAAGTCAGCGACACGTTGAAGTAGAACCAATCATTGATTCAGCAGCGCCACTGCAATCAAGCCTACAGCCAAACCAATCGTTCTTTGTTTCGACAATTGTTCACGGAAGATTAACATCGCCAGTATCGCGCTGACTGCGACCACGCCGACGCTGTAGATGGGAAAGAGCTGTGAGCTTTCCCA
>VBKX01000687.1 GCA_005879435.1 Deltaproteobacteria bacterium | reverse complement strand
GTCAGATTGTAAGCCGACAGATGCGGCGGCCGAAATTTCATAGCTTCATTCAGGTCCGCTTCGAGATCCGCCAGGGTTTGCTCGGGATTGGCATAGATCAGGTCAAAACTGAAATTGTCGAATCCCGCTCCGCGCACGATTTCCAGAGCTTTGCGCGCTTCGTCGGCACTGTGAATACGTCCGAGAAACTTAAGTAGCCTGGGCTGAAATGACTGCACACCGACGCTGATGCGATTGACGCCGGCGTCGCGGTAGCCGAAGAATTTGTCGCTGTCGACGGCCCCGGGATTTGCCTCGAGCGTGATTTCGCAGTCGGCATTGATCGGAAAAGTGGCGGCAACCCAGGCGAGCAGCTTGCCGATGCTCCGTGGCGCGAAGGTCGAAGGCGTGCCGCCGCCGAAAAAAATACTCTGGACAATGCGTCCGCGCCAATCGTCTGAACCGCCGTAAAATTTCAGTTCCTGCAGTAAAGCGTCGGTGTAGCTCTGTTCCGGGATTTGCGCGACCACGTGAGAATTGAAGTCGCAGTAAGGGCACTTGCTGACGCAGTAAGGGATATGGATGTATAGTGAGAAGGGTGGCAACATTTTGCTAGCATCATAGTCGGCTAAACCGGTGCGGGCAACTCGCGCTCACGGCGCTCGAAAACAGTCGGTTTACGAATCCGCTTGGTCCGGCCGACCTTTGAATTACGGCTCGGTATGCTATGATTCCTTCTGAGATTTTTCGGGAGACGAGCGATGGCAGTTCACGAGCACAAAGAAAGAGGCAAAAAAAGCATTCGCTGCTTCGTCATCACCGTCAGCGACACTCGGGATGAAACGACGGACACGAGCGGACAGACCATCAAAAAATTCCTGGCTGCCGAAGGGCACGAGACGCACGGCTACCGGATCGTCAAAGATGAGCCGGCGGATATCGAAGCCTTGCTCAATGAAGCATTGGGGCATAGCGGGGTTGACGCTGTGATCGTCAACGGCGGCACCGGAATCGCGCCGCGCGACGGAACGTATGAAGTGGTCAGCCGATTTTTGGAAAAGAAACTCGACGGCTTCGGTGAGATTTTCCGCTATCTAAGTTACCTCGACATCGGCTCGGCGGCGGTCATGAGCCGCGCCGCGGCGGGCACCGCGCGCGGCAAAGTGCTGATCTCCGTGCCGGGGTCGAGCGGCGCCGTGACGCTCGCCATGGAGAAACTCATCTTGCCTGAGATTCGCCACATGGTTTCGCAGCTCCAGGGAAAATGAAAGTTCGAGTGAAATTTTTCGCGATGCTGCGCGAACGCGCGGGCGTCGCGGACCTGTCAAAAGAAGTCGCGGAGGGCAGCACAGTCGGCGAACTTTGGCGCCAGCTGCAAAAGGATTATCCCAAGCTCGATGTGCCGGGCATTCGTCTTTTGTATGCGGTCAATCAAAATTATGTCGGCATCGAGCATCGATTGTCCGACCGAGACGAAGTGGTTTTTATTCCGCCGGTGAGTGGAGGTTGAGCGGCAATGTTTCGCGTCACGAATCAACCGATCGATTTAAACGAGCTGGTCGCTTATGTCACCGATCCCGAGGCGGGCGCGATCGTTCCCTTCATCGGCACGACGCGCAACAACAACGAGGGGCGCAAGGTCATCGCGCTTGACTACGAAGCTTATCCGGAGATGGCGGAAAAAGAACTCGCGCGCATCGGCGATGACGCCAAAACAAAATGGCCGATCTGCAAAATGGCTATCGTGCACCGTCTCGGCCCGGTACAGATCGGCGAGGCGAGCGTGATTATCGTAGTATCGGCAGCGCACCGCGATGCGGCTTTCGCCGCCAGCCGTTTTGCCATCGAAGAAATCAAGAAAACCGTGCCCATCTGGAAAAAAGAAGTCTTCGAGGGCGGCGAAGTGTGGATCGGAACACAGACCGGACAGCCGCTGAGCGCTTTGAAGTAGTCAGTCGGATTGAACCCCCGGAACAAACCTTCAAAGCTCATCAAATTCACCCGCACGCGAAAATAGCAGTGATGTTATCGATAAGTTCAGTGCACGCTGGCATTTAGCGGGCGCAAGTTCTATTGCACGATTCCGGTGACAGTTAACAAATAGGCGATCGCGAGTAAGAAATAAGCGAGGCAAGAGATGCAGAGAAAAATCAGATTCAGCCGTCCGGGTCGTGCCAGGACCGGGAGATGGCGCGGCAGATAAACATGGTTGAGAAAAATCAGCGCCACGGAAAACAGCACGGTGCCGACAAAGCCGATGACCGCGGAGATCAAAATCAACGGGCCGGGTTCAGCGGCGCCCATGGTGGCGGATGTGATGGCGGTGAGCAAAAAGAGAAAAATTAAATACCACGTGCGCACGGAGATCGATTGGGTTTTGGGAAAAAACGCGAACAGGCAATCCGTATGAATTCGGCTCACGGCATCCACGGTGGCGAGCCAGGTGTCGGAGAGAAACGCCGCGGCGACGATGAGAAACAAAAATCGCCCGAGCACGCCCCAACTCACTTCGAAGAATCGGCTTTGCACCACAGCGAGTTCATATCCTTGCGGAAGAAGTCCTTTAGGAAAAAGCAGCGCGTAAGCGAGCAAACAAGTCATCAGCGTAGTTAACAAATTACCGCCGATGCCGATGCTGATATCCCAGAACAAATAATGCCGCCAGCGGCGCACATGAGCCAGCCCTTCGTCATTGCCTGGCGTGAAACCCGAAGCCGGAATGGCCTCGACTTTACCGGTAATCGGTCCAGTGAGACGGCCCATGTAGTGGGCCATGCCGGCACCTTTGTCGCGCACCCAGTAGGAATAAAAAAGCGTCCAGAAACCACCGAGGCCAGCGAAAGTGATCGCCGTTAATAATTTGGTAGCGTCCCCGGAGTCCCATGGCCGGGGCATCGAGAGATCCGGCACGAAAAGCCCTTTCACGAACGCCGGCAGCGCATGCAGCGCTTCGGCATTGGCACTCGCCCACAGCAGCCCCACCAACGTGAGTAGCGCGACGCCCCACATGAAGGTTTCCACCAGCCGATAGATGACGTTGCTGAGCAGAATAGCAACGAGGAACACGAACATCGAAGCGTAGCCCCAGAAGAGCGTTTGGCCGCGCGCTGACCAACCGGCGGGAAAATTCGTCAGCGCCGCCAACGACGTGCCGCCGGCGGCGGCGAAGGCGCCGAACCAAAGAAAGGAAAGAGTCATCAAGATCCACAGAAAAAAAGCGAAGTGGCGCTGCAAACGAATAAAGCCCTGAAAGATGCTCTCGCCGGTGAGGACGGTGTAGCGGCCGATCTCGTAGGTGACGGGAAATTGCAGCAAGCACGCCGGCAGCAAAAGGAACAAAAAACTCAGACCGTATTTGGCGATGATGTACGGCCACCAGATGAGCTCGCCGCTGCCTTGAGCGAGCGCCATGAAAATGACGCCGGGACCCAGGGCTTTGAGCATGCTCGGCAGCGGCGGCAGCGGCGCCTTTTTATAGGGCGCCAACGCTCCCCAGGACGATTGATCGGCCATTGATTCAGTTGACGCGATGAACCGCATCCGCGGGAAGGGCGGCGACAAAAGCTTGTAACGCCTGATCGAGGTACTTCGAATCTTTCGACTCCAGGGTGACTTTGACTTTATAATCCGGCAAGTCGAGAACCGGATAAGAACCCAGCATGAGCTCGGGAAATTTTACCAGCAGATCGTTGAGTATGGTGGCAATCACGCCTTCGCCGTATCTGACATAAACGTTCTTGAGATAGTAAGGTGCATCGCGAAAGATTTCTTTGATCTCGTGAAAGCGCTCCTCGAGAATCTTCGGAATGCCGGGAAAAATGTAAACGTTGTGAATTTTTACGATCGCTGCGAACGGCGCGTCAGTCGCTAGGAGCGTGGCGCCCTCCGGCACGTTGGCCATGCGGAGCCGTGCGTCGTTCACTTGATCGCCGAACCGCTGGCGCATGCGTCGTTCAATATCCGGGTGACGGACAACCTTGATGCCGAAACCGTGGGCGACGCCTTCGATGGTAACATCGTCGTGCGTCGGTCCCACGCCACCGCTGGTAAATACATAGTCAAATCGTTTGGAAAACTCCGCGACCTCGCGTCCGATGATGTCGATCTCGTCCTG
>VBKX01000152.1 GCA_005879435.1 Deltaproteobacteria bacterium | reverse complement strand
AAAGTCGAGCGGGACACCGGACGCGTGTCGGCTGACCGCAGCCGCACTTCCGGCCGGCCGATGAGAGAATGGTTCATGGACGCGGTGCGCCGCCATCCCGATTATCGAGGCCGTCGTTAAATGCCGATCTCAAAAATTAGGTCTTGGCTTTTCTGTGAACCAGGGCTCGGAGATTGCACCGCGGAGGCGCGGAGGACGCGGAGAAAAGAGTTCTTGATAAAGAAATACTCCGAACTCTGCGAACTCTGTGCCTCTGTGGTGAATACTTCTTCACAAGAAACCCGGATGTACCCAAAACTTGAACACGGGAGTTTTTAATGAAACGTTTCGATTGTCTCAAACTTTTGGCGCCCTTGGTCGACCAACACATGCTGACCGTGACCAGCCTCTCGTCGAACACCGCTTTCTGGTCCGACTTGAGGCGCGAAGGAGCGAACTTTTTCGGTTGCAACATGGGGCTTTGTATTCCTTTTGCGCTGGGGCTCACAGTCGCTTTTCCCAAACGCAAGGTCATTGCGCTGGATTCGGATGGGAGCTTGATGGTCGATACCAGCAGCTTGATCACCGTGGCGGATGTAAATCCGCCGAATTTCGTGGCGATCATAATGGATAACGGCTCCTACGCGCGCATGGGCTCGACATTCACGACGCGCAAAACCGATCTGGAAAAAATCGCCCAAGGCGCGGGCATCGCCAACACCGCAACAGTTCGAAGTGAAGAAGCGCTGTCCGGCGCCGTAGAGCGAGCGCTCAAAGCCAGCGGTCCGCATTTCATTGTCGCTAAGGTGGAGCCCGACAGAGTCCGAGTCAAAGGCGATCCGCACCGCACCTATGGCCGGTTCATGAGAGAATGCTTTGTGGATGCCGTGCGCTGTCATCCAGATTACCCACAGACAAGAAAATAAATCGGCTCCCTGACATTCTGTGTTAACCCCGACTTTTGAGGCGGGCACAAAATTATCGGGTTTCCAAAGGGGCGAGCATCGCCGGTGGTGAAGGGCGGGGTTAAATCTCCGCCCGCGAAGTGGCTTCGTTTAATGGAGGTTCAAAATGGTTCTGAGTGATTCGGCGGAAGTCATGGAAACCGTGGCGAAGGAGAGATTTCTCCGCAAGTCGCCGTTCTTGGAATTTTGCGACGCCGAAGGACTGCCGGTTATCACGGGCTATGGAGTGGAGGACCTGCGCACGGTCCCACTCAGCCACTGGGACCGCCTTGGCGGTCCGGCCGCGTATTGCCACCTCGAGGGCTCGCAGGGATTCGTCGGTTCCATGGTCGCGGAGATTCCGCCAGGGAAAAATTTAAAACCCATGCGCCATCTTTACGAGGAGCTGATCCTGATTCTCGAGGGCCGCGGCGCGACCCAGTTCTGGTGCGAGAAGACCCATCAGACCATCCTGCTCGAGTGGCAAGCAGGCAGCCTTTTCTCTCCGCCGCTCAACGTCAAGCACCAGCATTTCAACGGCTCGGCGACCGAGCGGGTGCGTTTCGTCGCGCCGAGCAATGCGCCGATTATTTTCAATGCTTTTTCTTCGCCTGAGTTTATCTTCAATACACCCTACGAATTTACCGATCGGTTTTCGGGTCAGAACAACTATTTTTCGAGCGAAATCAAGGAAGGGGAGTTCGAGGATACCTCGATCAATTTCATTTCCGACATTTACGCCGTGCCGTTGACCAAGTACCCACGGCGCGGCGTCGACTACAGCCGGCTTGGAATCACCGGCTCGGGTAACAAAGCGATGGTCGGTCATATCATGGCCATCGGCAGCGGCACTTATCGCAAGCCCCACTACCATGGCTCCGGCGCCCAGGTGGTCGTGCTCGACGGCAAAGGCTACACACTGATGTGGCCAAAATACGATACCAACGAGGGGCCTAAAGACGGTAAGTTCGTTAAGGTGGACTGGCACAAAGGCAGTCTGCTGGTGCCGCCCGAGGGCTGGTATCACTCCCATTTTACGACCAGCGCGGAACCTGGGCTGCATTTGGCCTTGCGCCGCGGCCAGCGCGGCGTCGGCAAACGGTATTTGCCCACCGTGCCTGAAAGCGAAGGCGGCACGGTGATGGATTATGAAGATGAGCCGCGGGAGGTCCGCGCGATCTACGAAGCCGAGCTGGCGAAGACCAGCGTTCCATGCCGCATGCCGGCGGTGACGTATCGGAAATAAAGCCAAACGGTTTGAAGAAATGGAGTATTGGAGTGCTGGAGCATTGGGTTTAAAAGCATCACTCCACCACTCCATTACTCCATCACTCCAGTTCTTATCGCGTCCATCCAAGAGAAACGAGATGCAAGGTCGAAATCAATTGATAGCCGCTGTTCTGATCGCGCTTGTGTTTGTCTCGTCGGCCATCGCGTACGGCGCGTCGGTTAATGATCCGGCCTGGGAAAAAATCGTCGGCGCGGGCAAAAAAGAGGCTAAGGTGGTCGTGTTCGGACCGCCCGGCGCCGACGTCAGAGACGCCTATACGATTGGGTTTCAAAAAAAATATCCCGAAATCGATGTTGACTTTAACGGCATGCAAGGCGCCCAAGTGGCGCCGAAACTATTGGCTGAGCTCAAAGCGCAGCAGTACCGAAGCCGTTCCTCGTCGGTCCTGAAAGTCGCGATCTGTCAAAATGGCAAGCAGGGAAGCTGCATTTTTCCGATGACGTCGAGAAATACAATCTAGTTTATGGCAACCGCGTTCAGGTCGCTTTCGTCTACAACCGCGACTCCTTGGCGCGAGGCAAAATCAAATCGTGGTAGGATCTGCTCAATCCTGAGTGGAAGGGCAAGATCGCCATGCTCGATCCGCGCCGAGCGGGCGGCGGATTGGACATATCCACATTTTGGTACACCAACGAGAAGCTCGGTTTAGGAAAAAGTTTTGTCAAGCAGCTTTTCACGACCCAAGATATCTTTACGTCCAATGAAGAGCGCCAAATCGTGGACTTTGTGGCGCGCGGGCGCTACCCGATCGCAATCGGCCCGAGCGGGACTCTGACGTTTCAACTCAAAGCGCAGGGCCTTCCGGTGGAGCTTTTCGGCAGCGCGGGACTGCAAGAAGGCGGCTTTGTGACCGCCAGCAACGGGACCATTTCGGTGGTGAAAAATGCGCCGCATCCCAATGCCGCGAAAGTCTACCTGAATTATCTTCTCTCGAATGAAGGGCAGGCGGCCTGGAGCAAAGCCTCGGGATTGGCGAGCCGCAGGCGCGACGTCTCAAGAGATCATATCCCGGAGATTCTGCTTCCCCAGGAAGGCGTCAGCTATCAAGAAACTTACAGAGAAAAGTACGTGCTGATGAGACGGGAAATCGTTGACTTCATTAACACCGCGCTACAGCGCTGAGGGTTTGGATTACAAATTTCAGTAGTTTCGGATTTCAATATTCGGATTTCGGATTTTTGCAACGCAAGAAAGGAACTACAATGAGAGGTGCACCGTTGCCGCCGATCGGTCGGACAAACACCGCCTTGGTGTTGCACGACATGCAAAACGATTTCATCAAAGCTTCGCTCGCCAAACCCGCAATGGAAGCCGTCGTGCAGCGGACGAGAGCGCTCATTGATCTCGCGCACAGCTTGCCGATTCCCGTTATCTACACCAGGGTGGAATACGATCCGGCCATGGGCTTTCCAGTTGAGCGGGCGCCGTACCTGCGTCGGGCGGGCGCGCCGATTTGCGTCAAGGGGACGGACGGAGCGGAGGTGATTGACGAACTCAAGCCTGCCACCGACGACTCTATCGTAACCAAAGTAAGATCGAGCGCCTTTCACGAAACCAAATTGGAAACTCTTCTACGCGTGAAAGACGTGTGGATTCTGATTGTCGCCGGAGGCTCGACGAATTGGGGTGTGGAGTGGCTCGCGCGCGACGCCAAGTCTCGCGATATCGTGACTGTCGCTCTGCGCGACTGCACCTACTCGGCAACCGACGAAGCGCAAGCCGCAAGCCTTGCCAACATCGACGATTTCCTGGGCTACGTGATGAACGCTGACGAGATCGCAAAAATGCTTTCACAGGCCGGGTAGTCACGATGATCGTCGGCGACGGGGAAGAGAAGCCGGGATGAAGCGAAAATTCAATCTTCATTTGTTGTGCCTAGTTTTTGGAATGCTCTTTCTTGCGGATGCCGCGATAGGCTTTGCCGCGTCGGCATGGCAGGAAGATTGGGAGCGGATTCTCCGGGCAGCAAAGAGTGAAGGCAAGCTGACGCTCATCGGCCCGCTAGGGGCCGACCGGCGTGATGCGCTGTCTCAAGGCTTTCAGAGCAAATACGGCATTGCCGTGGAGTACCACCCGGACGCCGGAGCGGGTATTTTTCCCCGGCTCAACGCCGAGCGCAAGGCCGGCCTGTTTCTCTGGGACGTGCTGATTAGCGGGA
>VBKX01000686.1 GCA_005879435.1 Deltaproteobacteria bacterium | reverse complement strand
TCTCCTATGGCGAAAGATTTTGCTTTCAGCGCCTGTTGGAAATGGTTTGTTCCCGCCACGTTGGTGCCGGATTCCTCCAAGCTCTGTGCGCGGCACCTGATGTCGCCATTGCCATCGGCAACACCGAGATCGATGTAAACTCGATTGCGTTCGGCAAATCGCCTCAGGAAATCGTTACACGCCGCCCTGCTGGCGCCGGCCACTTCGGGCGTCTCAGCCAAGAGAGTTAGCAGCTGCTGCGCAGCATCGATAAATCGAGATTCTCTGGTCGCGACGTTTTCGACGATTTCCCAGGCAGCCTCCTGGGCCTCGGCAATTTGCACGTCGCGCGCGATTTTCGCTTGGTAAAAAATGAAGCCCAGAATCGGCACGACCGCGATCAGGATAATGATCAGCAGCCTTTGGCGAAGTTTCTGCAAGAACGAACCGGTGGCTTGCAACATGACCCGGTCAAGCTTCCACATACCCAAGCGTTGCTCGCTCCTCATGGTCACACCGTCAGCCTACCGTACTTTCATCTCGTGAAAATAAAACCATTGAGTTGTCGACAAACAGGGCGGGAAAAACACCAAACTTTGAGAAATACGTGGCGCTGGCACCGCCATTTCCCATGCGGTCACGGAGGTCACGGGCTGTCTTTAACAGTGACGCTTGCCGACTCCACTCGGCGCTGTATCCATTGTACCAGTTGGCTCTCACGCAAACGCCATTGTCCACCGACTTTAAACGCCGGCAGGTCATTTTTGTGGATCATTCGATGCACAGTTCGTATGGATACGTGAAGTAACTGCGCAGCCTCGGGAAGAGTAAGCAACTGGAAACTTTCTTTGGGATCTTCCATGGAATCGTCCTTGGGATCTTTCGAGCAATGCCGATGCCAGCGATCAAGCCTAGCTAACCGCCTGTTTTTAATAGGAATGTCTAAAATTAATCGTAGAAGTGCGGTCCAGAAATGGACAGACCATGACGCTCTCGAAGCGAGATCGGAACGATCTCAAGCGGCTGGGCCGAAGCGCGATTCTCGGAGTCGTCGTTTGGCAGGTCGCGTACGGATAAAGATTGTCAAGATGAGTAGGCAGGCGGTCAATTGATTATGACGACGTCGATGCGCACCAATGTCCGCGCCTCGTTAGGCAATGGCCGTGCAACTTACTGGCGATAAAGCAATTCGCCGGCCCGGGCTGCTTCGTAGCCACCGAGCGCTGCGACGGCGCGCTTAAGTCCGGCCGCGCCGATGATCTCAAGCAGCTGATCGCCGCGCGGAGATTCAAAAAACGCGCGAGCGATCAGTAAATCATACTCCTCGCTCGCAACCGGGATGAAGTCGAGCGCAAGCGCCTGAGCCGCGGCGCGCACGCCGAGACCGGCGTCCGCAAGCCCGCTCGCAATCGCGACCCCGACCGCCATGTGGGTAAACTCGTCGCGCTCGTAGCCGCTGATCGACGCCGCAGCAATGCCGAGCTTCTTGAGCTCATGATCGAGCAATACCCGCGTGCCGGAGCCGGGCTGCCGGTTCACGAAGCGCACGCCCTTTCTGGCGAGATCTTGGAGACTATGAATCGATTTGGGATTGCCCCGGGCAACGAGGATTCCCTGTTCGCGCTGCACCAGGTGGACGAGAACGACCGGCACTTTTGGAATCGTTCGCTTGATATCGGGAACATTGTACGTGCCGCTGTCGACGTCGAGCAGGTGCGTTCCGGCGACATGGGTCTCGCCGCGCTGCATTGCCAACAATCCGCCAAGGCTGCCGACGTTAGTCGCGGCGATCTTCAATCTAGGATGAACTTGTTTCAATTGATCTTCGAGCACACCGATCGCCATGTCGTGGCTGCCCGTACAAAGGATGGTGTTTTCGATATCTTCGATCGACCGAAGCAGTTCGACGTCGGCCTCCTCACCGGCGTTGAGTCCTTCCACGAGACTAGGGATGCGCATCAAGCCGTCGGCACGCACCATCGTGGTGATCACGCCGGCGCCGCGGGCGAGCGGAACGGCGATCAACTTTTCTCCGACTCGCCCCACGGTCACGCGAATGAATTCCTCCAGCCCGAGATGGGAGGCGATTTTTTTCGGCACCACGGCGCGCACGGTCGGCTGCGATGGCGCGCTTGCGCCGAGAAATTTCTCTAAGGCTGGGCGCAAAATTTCGCGCGCAATAACAATCGCCGACACTGGATAACCGGGCACACCGATCAAAGGTTTTTCACCGACTTGTCCCAGAACCGCAGGCTTCCCCGGCATCACGTCGATACCATGAACTAAAAGTGCGCCCGACTGCGCAACCACGTCCGCAGTGAAATCATGCTCGCCGGCCGAAGAGCCGGCGATGATCGTCACTAGATCACACTCAGAGACTGCCTGACGCACCGCCTCTTGGAGCAGCGTCAGATCGTCGCGAGCGCGCGGATACTTTCTCGCGGTCCCGCCCCATTCGCGCACGAAAGCGGCGAGAACCGTGGAATTGAAATCGATGACAGCGCCGGGTTTGGTTTCCTCGCCCGGTTGAATCAACTCGTCGCCAGTCGGAATGATGCCGACCTTTGGTCTCGCTTTGACCCGGACCGTCGTATGCCCGGCTGCCAGCAGCGCGCCTAAATCATAAGGGCGCAGCCGATGGGAGCGCGGCAATAGCAATTCCGTGGCAACCACGTCTTCGCCGACCAAGCGCACGTGATTCCATGGCGCCACGGACTCGAAGATTTCCACGGTCCTGTCGTCGACCTGATGAACTTTCTCGATCATGATCACGGCATTCGCCCACGACGGCAGGGAGTTTCCGGTGTCGAGGTATTCAAATGCGGCGGTAACCGGCGCGGCGGAAGCGGCTAATGTGAACTTTTTGCCGGCGAATTCGGTGGCACCGAAGGTGTCCTCAGCGCGCACGCAAATGCCGTCCATGGCGGAGGCGTGATAGTGCGGCGAGGAAATTTTCGCAAACCCCGGCTCCGCAGTGATGCGATCGAGCCCGTCGTCGACGGCGATTTCTTCGACCGCTAAGTCCCTCGGATCGACCGTCGCGAGAAACAATTCGCGGGCTTCGGCCAAGGGAGTCTTCTTAAGATAACGTATGCGGGCCATGGACTTCGTCGGTTTCAGGTTCAGGGTTCAAGGTCTCGGGTTTTGGGTTAAATTCTCATAACCCGAAGCCCGCAACTCGTAACTCAAAACTAAAATAGAATGACGTCGACCTCTTCCCCCTGCTCCAAACCATCCAGATTCATATCGATGCGCACCATGCCGTCGGCTTTGACGAGTGTAAAGATCGCGCCGGATTTGCTCGGCAAAGGCGTCGCGACCAGTTTTTCCGACTGGCGCTCCAAAGTGACGCGCACGTAATCCTCGCGGCCGATCTGCGACGCGATATTGGTTTTCAACACCGCCCGCGCACTGCGCGCAAAGCGCTGCAGCGTGTCGACGCTTTCACCGCCGAGGCGGCGAATCAATGGCGCCGCGAACAAATCGAAAATTACCAGCGCCGAAACCGGATAGCCCGGCAAACCGAGGATCGGTTTGCCGCAAGCCTTGGCGAAAATCGTCGGCTTGCCCGGCGCAATCGAAATGCCGTGAAAAATGAATTCGGAATCGGGGAAAGACAGGATCGTTTCCAAGGCGATGTCCTTCGCGCCCATGGAGCTGCCGCCGGAAAGCAGCACGACGTCACCCCATTCGAGGGCAGCGCCGATCGCTTCTGTGAGCGCGCTGCGATCGTCGCGAACCACGCCCCAGTCTCTCAACTCGCCGCCGCACTCTTCGATCAATCCGGCAAGCGAGTGCTGATTGATGTTACGCACCTGCCCGGGACGCGGATCGGTGTCAGCGTCGACGATCTCGTCGCCGGTAGAAATCAGCGCGACACACGGCTTTTTGTAAACCGAAACTGATGAAATGCCGACACCCGTCAAAGCACCGAGGTCGTGCGCGCGCAGGCGACGTCCGGACGGAAAAACCGTTTCGCCCTTTTTGATGTCGTCGCCGATCTGGATCACGTTTTGCCACGGCGAGACGCCCCGATGGATCTCGACTAAACCGGCGTCGGTCTCGTCGGTGTGCTCGACCATCACCACCGCATCGGCCTCCGGCGGCATCATGCCGCCGG
>VBKX01000151.1:9194-14783 GCA_005879435.1 Deltaproteobacteria bacterium | reverse complement strand
GGGTTTTCGTGGGTTGCGTCTTCGAAATAGGGAATTGCCGCGTCGAAGCGCCCCTGATTGAACAAGGCCAGACCGCGGTCGAAACTGTCGTACCCTGGGCTGAACCGCCCCAACGACGCGCAGGATGTCGTGAACATCATGGCGAGGGCTAAGAACGTCATGGCAATTCTATTCTTCATAATTCTCATCCCTCCCTTTTAGACTTAGACGAACAAAGGCCCCGAATCTTAGCAGACCGGGGCCTTTAGCCTACTTGCCGAGGGCCGATTTCAACATCGGCTCGAGCTCGCCTCGTTCGTGCAGCTCGTGAACGATATCGCAGCCGCCGACGAATTTGCCGTCGATATAGACTTGCGGAATGGTCGGCCAGTTCGAGTAGCGCTTAATGCCGTCCCGTATCGTGGGATCGGCGAGAACATCCTCGGTGGCAAACGGGACGCCGTAGGACCTGAGGATTTCCACCGTGTGCGCCGAAAAACCGCACTGTGGAAAGTCGGGCGTTCCCTTCATGTACAACATGACTTTGTTGTTCTTCACTTTGTCTTCGATCTTGCTAAGGACTTCATCCGCCATACATTTTCTCCTTCTTGTTCGTACGTCAAGAACCGAGTTTTTCCCACTGCGCCGGTGAAAAAGTTTTGAGCGCAAGCGCATGGATGCGCTGATCGCCGATTTCAGCCTTAAGGGCGTCATTAACCATGCGATGCTGATCCACCAGGCCCTTTCCCTCGAAAGCCGGCGACACGACGATCAACTGCCAATGGTCGCCGCCACCCGTAAGGTCTTGGGTTTCGATCAAGGAAACGGGAAGTGCTTTGGTTAAAGATGCCTTAATTTCCTCAGAGGTGATCATGGAAAAATCTTACCGGTTCGCCACCTCGCTTGCAACTGCACCTTTAGCCGCCGGCACGACGTTAACCGACGGGACCCTCGAAGTCCGGCCGGACAATCCGCAGCATCGCGCGTAAGTCCATCCTGAGCTCGTCCAACGTCGGGCGGCCCAGAAACCAGTAACCGCAGTAAAGATTATGAATGGTCAGGTCCGGCAACAGCGAAAAGGTGTAAGGCATGGCCGTAACGCCCCTGCTCTTGGACGTCTCGGTCATGTCGAGCATCTTTACGACTTTGCGCTCGTGATCGCTCAAGAAGGGAAACGTGGCACGGAGCCCGGTCCGGAATGCGTCGTTCACTTCCGGCGAGTCTACGCTCACCACCGCCAGCTTGCAGTAATTAATCGTTAATTCTTCCTGTAGTTCGACATAATGGCGCAACTGCACCTGGCATTTCCCTCACCAATAGCCGCGGTAGAACGACAAGATGAAGGGAAATTTGCCGACCAATTCCGAGAGATTTGCCTGCTGCCCGTCTTGATCGGGCAGTTCGATATCGGGGAAACGCTCGCCGATTTTAAGCTTCATGATTACACCTCATTTTATCTGACAGTCAAAAGTTTGGACCTGAGCGCCGATAGATCATGGGTAACGTTTCGCCATCTCAGCGAAGAAACCTTCCTTTTCCAGTTGCTGCAAGAGCGAAAGATCGACAAACTGCTCCGGCTTGGCGCTTTTGGCGTTGGGCAACTTGGACGCCACCTCGTCGAGCAAGAACTGAATGCCCTTCAGCGTCGGATAAGGCTTCTTGGCCACGCTTTTCACAAACGCCGCGTAAGTGGCGTCAAGCGCTTCGGCGTCGGTCAAGCGCAAATATTTGCCGACGATTTTCCGCGTCTCGTCGCGGTAGCGGTGAATGTAATAGATCGCTTCCACATAACTTTTCAGCGCGTTCAATACGGTATCCCGCTGGCTCTTGATAAACAACCGCGAGGTCGCAAAGCCGTTGCCTTGAACTTCGATGCCGAGATCGAGCATGTCATAGACTTCGACCAAGCCCTGCTTGCGCGCGCGCGGCAGCTCCGACGGCGTAACTATGGTTGCGTCGATCCGCGCCCCCTCGACCGCGGTGAGCCGGTCGAGGGTTGGTCCGGCGACCACAAGCATGACGTCTTTGTTGGCTTCGAGGTTAAATTTCTTAAACAGGATGAGTGAGGCATTGTGCGAAGCGGAACCAAAACCGCTGACACCGAGCCGTTTGCCCTTGAGTTGTTCGATTTTCGTAATTCCCGGACGCGCCACCACCGAATAGTTGTAAGCGTTTTCCGACGATGCAATCAAAACAACGTCGTGCCCTTGGAGACCGGCTTGGACGACCGTACCGATGTTGACGATCGGCGGGTCACCCGCGACTAGCGCTTGAGTCGCCACTTGCCCGCCCCGGAAGAACACAATCTCCGCGTCGAGGCCATGTTTTTTAAATAACCCCGCATCTTTTGCGACCCAAATATGGATCTGATTATAGGCGATTGCCGGATAGCCGATTTTGATTTTTTTGAGTTCTTGAGCGCCGACGGACGGCGCGCAAACGAGTACGGCAAACAAGAAAACGACGACCCTGATCATTTTTGAATTGACTGCAGCTCCCCTTGAATTGAAGTATTTTGCGGTGGATTTTTCGTGGTCAATCCGTTTAGCCGAACCGCGGAAAAGTACAGCTATTTTTATATGAAGCGGTCGTGCGCGTCAATCATTGCGGCCGATCCAATCTTGCGCGTCCAGAGATTGCCCGTTCACGGCCGCTGAATCATCCGAAGCCAAGTACAAAAAGATCGGCACGATCTGTTCCGGCGTCGGCAGGGTTGCGGGATCTTCGGCCGGGTAAGCCTCGGCCCGCATCACCGTTTTGGTCGCCGCCGGATTGACCGCATTCACCCGGACACCCGCATCTTTGACTTCGTCGGCGAGTACTTGCGTGAGTGCCTCGAGCCCGGCTTTCGACACCGCGTAGGCGCCCCATCGGGCCTTACCCCGACGGCCGACACCGGAGGTCACGTTGATGATCGACCCCGAGCGCTTCGCCAACATGATCGGCAAGACCTCATGGATCATCAAAAAAATCCCCGAGAGGTTGATGCGTATGACCTCCTCCCACGCCGCGAACGGATAGTCGATGATGGCCACGCGCGGGCCGAGTATACTTGCGTTGTTCACCAGCACGTCGATCGTGCCGAAGCGATAAACCGCCGTCTGCACGATGCGCTGCACATCCGCAAGCAAACCGATATCGCCCGCGCACCCGTCGATCTCTCCGCCGCCTTGGTGAATCTCGACTATGGCGCGTTGGACATCGTCTTCGTTGCGACCGCAGATAAACACCCGCGCGCCTTCTCGAACATACGCTGAAGCGATCGCTCGACCGATCCCGCGGCTGCCGCCGCTTACTAACGCGACCTTCCCCAGCAACTTATCTGCTCCGCTGCTTGCCATCGATGAATCGCTATACCATAGTCATGTAAGTCATGAAATCATTGAAGACGCATCAGTACTTGTTGATTTTCTTGTTGTTGATTTTGGCGCTGACCTGCGTGATCAGCCCGTGGATGGCGCTCGGCGCGGATTGGGTTGCCGAACGCTGGCCCGAGCTGCTGTCGGGGCGCGTTCCCTTCTCGCGCGTATTCAACCGGGCGTTCATGATTGCCGGCATCATCGTGTTTATTTTAGGCCGCCGTGTCATTTTTCCGGCCCGGCTGAAAACGCTGTTATCGGTCAGATCGGCGAACAGCTGGCGAAACTTATTGACGGGTTGGGGATTGGGGGTTGTCTCCATCGCGCTCTTAGTGATGCTCATGAGCGTCGCTGATATCTTCACGCCTTTTTTTCGCCTGACCTGGGCCGAGTCCGTGTCGCGCGTAGTGAGCGCTCTATTCGCGGGGATTTTTACCGGAGTTTTAGAAGAAATATTTTTTCGTGGCATCTTGTTTCTCGGGCTGCTCCAGCAAGGCTGGACGCTGCGCGCCTATTTTCTGGCCAATCTTTTCTATTCTCTGGTGCACTTCGTAAAACCAGGTGAAAATTATTTCCTCAACGGCGTCGATCCATTCGCGGGATTTCGCCATCTCTTGACGACCTTCGAACCCCTCCTTGATCCGGTGCCTCTTGTGCCTGGCATCCTTGGCCTCCTTCTGATCGGCATGGTGCTGAGCTATGCGCTCGAGCGCACGGGCACTTTATATCTTTCCATCGGCTTGCACGCGGGTTGGGTCTTCAGCCTGAAAGTGATCCGTGTTTTTGGCGATTTTACCCGCGACGATCTGGGCTGGGCCTTCGGTTCCACCAATCCCAAGATCGTCAGCGGCGTAGTGACCTGGCTCGGCATCCTGCTCGTGGCTATCGTCGTTCATCGACTCACCCAGGGACACTTGGACCGCGCAGCCGGTCAGCCTCCTGAATCAGCGGCCTAACCTTGTCGGCGATACGTTCGGCGATCAAGCGGTAACCCGCGCCGTTGGGATGGATCGAATCGCTCCGCAAGCTTGCATCCGTGAAAATACCTTTCATGACCTGGGGAATGTAGAGCGCGTCAAAGCGCTTGGCAGTCTGTTCGAAGATTTCGCCGTAATCATCGCCGAACAGACCCAGTTTGATGCCGGCGATAACCACCATCGCGCCCTGCGCCTGCACGCGGTGGACGATCTCTTCGAGATTTCGTCGCGTTTCGCCGCGCGGCTGCTGGCGCAAGAAATCATTACCGCCCAACAGGACGATCACTAACCGCGGATTTTTCGTCAACACCTCGCCGTCCAAACGCGCCAATGCCGCCGCCGTTGTGTCGCCGCGCACTCCGGCATTGATCACCGGCGACCCCAACTGGCGCGACAAGATCGATGGATAATCCTCGCCTGAGCCTGCTCCGACCCCTTCTGTAAGACTGTCGCCGAAACATATGATTGCCTGTCCCGACGAACGAATGTTGCGGATCGTCGCCAAATTCTCGCCGCTGCAGGCGCCAACCAGCACGACGATTGCGAAAAGATACAAACCGCGAAACGGATTAGGACAAATCATTCGTCACATCCATCCACCGCGGCGAAATTTTCTTTCTGTCGCAGACAAGCCGGCTGTCAACCGCTAGATCTCAAGTTTGAACCGATGGTACTGCCAGTCGCTCCGCGGCACGCAACAGCCGTTGCCCCTTTCCGCGACACTGAAGTCAGCCCGGATCGTTTCTAGAAGCGCCATGGATTTTGCCAATGACCAAGATTTAACCTGCGCGGCGGAAATTAGAGGAGCCTGTCTTCATCCTGGTTTTCTCGACCCTTAGTTTTGCAACACGAGCAGGTCGAGGGTCTCGACCACCGGATTCGGTTCCATCTCGCGCGCTGCCGCGACTTCAAGCGCTGCCTGCCGGCGCTGAAACTCTTCGTCCGTGAGTAGAATCAAAGTTGTATCGGTTCGGAGCCGTGTACGCGCGGCAAGCTCGTTGAGGCTCGAGCAAGTTTGCTGGAGCACGGGCGTGACCGTCTCAAACTTAAAGCCGGAAGAGCAGAAATTTTCCACGGTGTCCGAAAGAGTTGGAAACTGCTGACAGATCAATCTTGCTTCCGGAAAATAATCAAAGAGCGTGATCTCACCGAGCCGGTCCGCAAAGACACCTCGGATAAGGATCCGTCCGCCGGCGCGAATCACCCGTGCAAGCTCTTCAGCACACGACCGTCGGTCGGAAATATGGTGATAAACATTGGACAGCAAGGCGACG
>VBKX01000151.1:4359-9186 GCA_005879435.1 Deltaproteobacteria bacterium | reverse complement strand
TGTTCGAGTGCGGCATCTCAAACGCTGCAATCTTGCGCATTCCGCTTGCCGGCTCGATCCCAACGACCGTTGCACCGAACCATTGAACAAGCAACACTGCGAACCGTCCCGTGCCGAACCGACATCAAGAACTTTCGTCACGCGTCCGAGATAGGGTTCTAGCGCCGAATGCCACACCTCCTCAGCGTGCGGCGAAACCGCACGGCCCGCGTTAAAGTTGCGCGCCATGGCACCGTCGTAGTCAACCACGCCTGGGCAGAAACGATTGCTCACATTGGATCTTTCTCAATCTGGACGGGCGACGTCTAGATCCACAGCAGTTTCGCTAAATTCGTTGAAAAGCACCTCCCCGTCTGCCAAAAGACAAGCATCCGTTGGCATAACGCGCACTGCACTACGGGGCGAACTTCGATCGAGGCCCTCCCCGCAACAATCTTATCAATTTTTTGCTTGCCGCGGGAGAATCGGGATTAGCTCGCTCTGACCTCGCACTTTCCTTTAGCGGTGGCTTGAGCGATACGGATCTACTCAAGCTATGGCCGCCGTGCTCGACGATGTGAGCGGATCTCCACCGTTAAGGTTGAAAGCTCTGACGATGGCGTCAATCTCCGAACCGTCCAGCACCTCTTTTTCGAGCAACTCCTCCGCAACCTTGTGTAGTAGACGGAGATTAGTCGTCAATAGCTCCTTAGCCCGCTGGTAGCTCTCCTGGATAATGCGCCTGATCTCAGCGTCGATCTCAATGGCCGTGGTCTTGGAATAGTCTGCTTTCTGGGTAAAATCTCTTCCCAGAAAAATCTCTTCTTCTTTTTTGCCGAAAGTCATTGGCCCCAGCTTTTCGCTCATGCCCCACTCGCATACCATCCGGCGCACCAGATCCGTCGCTTTCTCGATATCATTCCCCGCGCCCGTCGTTATGTGCTCGAGCACGAGCTCTTCGGCCACGCGGCCGCCAAACAGAATGACCAAATTATTGAGCAGATATTCCTTGGCGTAAGTATGCTTTTCATCCACGGGCAGTTGCTGCGTCAGTCCCAAAGCCATGCCACGGGGAATAATCGTCACCTTGTGGACCGGATCGGCGCCCGGCAGTAACTTCGCTACCAAGGCATGGCCGGCTTCGTGATAGGCCGTGTTGCGTTTTTCCTCGTCGCTAATGAGCATGCTGCGCCGCTCGGCGCCCATCATGACCTTGTCTTTGGCTAACTCGAGGTCCACCATGTTGACGTTTTCCTTGTCGTTACGAGCTGCCAACAGAGCCGCTTCGTTGACCAGATTCTCCAAGTCCGCGCCGGTAAACCCGGGCGTGGATCGCGCCAGCACGCTGACATCCACGTCCGTTGACAACGGCACCTTCCGGGTATGCACCTGCAAGATACCTTCTCGCCCTCTGATGTCCGGTCGCGGTACGACAACGTGCCGATCGAACCGTCCTGGACGGAGCAACGCGGGATCCAATACGTCGGGCCGGTTGGTTGCGGCGACGAGAATGACTCCCTCGTTGGACTCGAATCCATCCATCTCGACCAGCAGCTGGTTCAACGTCTGTTCCCGCTCGTCATTGCCGCCACCGAAGCCGGCTCCGCGGTGACGCCCGACGGCGTCGATTTCGTCGATAAAAATGATGCAAGGCGCCTTCTTTTTGCCTTGAACGAAAAGGTCACGGACTCGGGAAGCGCCGACGCCGACGAACATTTCTACAAAATCGGAACCGCTGATACTGAAGAACGGGACCCCGGCTTCCCCCGCGATGGCGCGAGCCAACAGCGTCTTGCCGGTTCCCGGGGCTCCCACGAGCAGGCACCCTTTGGGGATTCTACCGCCGAGTCTCGTGAATTTTTTCGGCTCTTTTAGGAATGCGATGATCTCTTGCAGATCATCTTTGGCCTCATCCACGCCGGCGACGTCGCTGAAGGTTACGCGGTGTTGGTTCTCCGTAAGCAGTTTTGCGCGGCTCTTGCCAAAGGACATTGCTTTACCGCCGCCCACCTGCATCTGGCGCATAAAAAATATCCACACGCCGATGAGAAGCAGCATGGGCAGCCAGTTGAGCAGCAGCACCAAGTACCACGGCGACTCGTCGTCGGGCTTTGCAGCGATTTTCACGCCCTTGGCCCGCAATGACTTCACCAGGTCCGGATCATCCGGCTCAAAAGTTCTGAACTGCTCACCGTTCTTGTACTTGCCCTGAATATGATGTCCTTGGATCACGACCTCTCGAACGTCGCCGCGCTCGACACCGCCCATAAATTCGCTGAAAATAATTTCCGGTTCGCGCCGGTATTGCTTGTTAAAAACGCTGAAAATGCCAAACAAAACGAGCGCCAAGACCAGCCAAAGTGCAATTTGTTTTGATGATGGACTCAAGAAATTCCTCCGTCCAGGGAAAACCCCTCTCACATCGCCGGCGTTGATTCTAGCTCCCCGGGTACAGACACGCAATGGAAGACACTTTTTTGGGATCTCCAAGCACGAAGGCGAAGAACGATTCGACACTTCGAGAATTCCCGAAACGTGCAAGTTCCGCCCACGGTTTAACCTTGCGAACGGTTGGAACGACTGGAACAAAGCGTATCGCTGGAACCATTGGAACCGGCCGCAGTATCGATTTGAACATTTTGAACGGAGTGAAACGCTTGAGCGATTGGAACGACAGAGACGGACCGGTCCCCATGATGAACAAAGCGTAATGCTGAAATAATTGGAACCGCCCGCACTATCGATTTGAACGTTTGAACCTTGAACTTTGAACGGTTCCCGGCGTTACACGACTTGAACGTTTTGAACTGCCCAAGGCATTAGATAGACGTTGCTGGCTAGCTCTGGCGCGCAAAAATGCTTACGGGGTCTGACAGTCGAGTTCGTCTCTTGTACATATTCACGCTCGCTTCACGAAGAAAGCTCACTGTCAGATTCTCTAACTGAACACCCGTCCGAGTTTCATATTCAATCTCGACAACGGGATCATCAGACATTGAAGTGTAGCCGTTGTTGACCCGCCGCAGGTGCGCGCGCTTATTATTAATGTATCCCCCGACCGCGCGAAGCATTTCGGCAACACTGTCAAATCGAATCCCCGCGTTTGACTGGCCACGCCGCGCTTGACCTTCACGATCAAGGATTTCCAACTCCTCAAGCGAAAAACTTATTTCTTTCAGAGCTGTGTAGGGTGGATTAGGATCGCCGTACTGCAGGCGAAACTCCTGAGCTCGGCTTTCAAGTTCGAACACTTCGACTTTTTGATTTTGCAGTGCTTGACCGATGCACCGCAGGGCGCGGGCGTAATCAGGAAGATATAACATACGATCTCCCGAATCTCGATCTTGGCTTTATCGTAAAATGACCTTGAGTTCAATCAGCCGTCGATAGTGCCTTCACACAGTCAGGGAATCAAAAATCGGACAGGCTACTTCTCCGGCCGGCCTCGCGGGCGCAACGTACCGCCGAGTCCAAATCTCAGCGCTACCGCCAGTCCGTTTTTCCGAACGGTCTTGGCCACGTCAAATACTCACGAATTCTCAAAACGTGGAAGTCCCCTCTTGCGCCTTCTTCCCTTGAACTATTGAACCTTGAACTTTTGAACGAACAGTCTCCTACTCTTGCCTTTCGCCTCACGCCTATTTGTATTCAATGACGTCGAGGCCGCGCTCCTTGTCGGTCACCCACAAGAGACCGCGGTCGTCCTTGAAGACGTCGTTGGTCAGCGGCGCCGCCACCCCATCCCCCGGTTTCGGAATGAAGTAGCCTCGTTCCTCGGGGTTCGCCGGATCGCCGATGTCGATGACTCGCAGGCCGCCGGCGAACCAGGTGACGTAGAGAAGATTGTCCTCGTCCACCTTCTCGCGCAGCTGATGCGTGCCGAAGCGGACCTTGCCGGCGGGGTAAGGCGTCGCGGATTCCGGCAGGTAGTACGAGGTGAGCAGTTTCGGCTGGGTCGGATCAGTGACGTCCCAGGTGCGCAGCGGCGCGTGTGGCTTGCCGGCATCGGCGCCCCGGTACGAGCGTTCCTCCTCCGTCGATACCGCGATGCACTTGCCGCCGATCGGGTGCGGCACCTTGAGGAAGGTATGGGTCGGCTCCGGGCAGGGCGGATCATACTCGTAGCGGGAGAGCGTTCGCGGTTTTTTGATGTCGCTGACGTCGATGATCGAGATGCCCGACATCCAGCAGCCGGCATACATCTCCGTGCCGCAGCGCATCGCATGGTGCAGGCGGTGCTCGGCCCGCTTCGGATGCGGCTCGTCGCCGCTCGCCACGTTCTGCCGCTCCATCGACCAGCGCGAGACCTCCACCGGCTTCGACGGATTGCGGATATCGTAGATGACCAGGATGTTGCCGACGAAGCCCTTCATTTCGGTGGAAATATAGGCGTAGTTCTCGTCCATATCGAAACGATGTACGCCCTTGCCGTGGGTTTTCACGAAGCTCACAAGCTTCGGGTTGGTTCTGTCTTTGATGTTGTAGATGCGAAAGCCGCCGTCGGGGTATTCCTCGCGGCGACTGCCGGGGCCGCGCTCGAACTCGGAGTTGACGACCATGAGGTCGCCGACGACCCGCGCCTTGTGCGAGTGCGACCAAGGGTGGTTGGGCGTGAGCGTGCTGAGAATTTTCGGCTTGCGCGGATCAGAAATGTCGAGGATCGTCGTTCCCTGCGGTCGGTGTTGATGGCCGACATAGGCATAATTTCTGTCGATGACGATCTGTCCCCCTCCGGCAAGCTCCATCCGGCAAAGATGGCGAATGTTCGACGACGCGCGCGGCGCAGTGCCGCTATCGCTTTCAGCAGCAGGCAGAACTTCGGTCATGTTGCTCCTCCCATCGAGCCTG
>VBKX01000151.1:3237-4322 GCA_005879435.1 Deltaproteobacteria bacterium | reverse complement strand
TTGCCGCCCGTAAAGCTGATTGACTAAGCCATCTCGTCGAGTTGTTGAACGAAGCAGACATCGACGAAATCATCGGGCTTGGCCTGTTTTGCTCTCGGACCTTGAACATTGAACGTTGAACCTTGAACCCTTTCGCTAGGGCAATGGCTTCCACTTCCTCGCATCGAGATCGACGCGAATTTTTCTTACTGGAGCAAAGTCATAGATTTTCTCCGCCACGGCAGGCTCCTTGATCCCCTGAACCTTAAACACAAATTCAAGAACCTTCTTCTGGAGTTCCGCATTGATAGTCCCGTCCATAGTGAGTCCAGGCAGAACCAGATCATAAATCTTTGCGGCCATCTCCTCCTGGATCTTCATGAGTCGCGCTAGGATCGGGGTCGTGCCGGCGCGGTTCTGCCGTACGTAAAGCAAACCCTTCAACGTCCCCCTAATAAACTTTTCCATCAGGAGCGGGTCGGACTGAAAAAGATTTTCTCTGACCACGATCGCCCCCGCCGGCTCCGTGAGGTAATCCTCTTTGACGAAAGCAACGAGCTCGCGCAGGCCGGATTCCTGCGCTCTGAAATTAAAAGGCGGCGTAAGATTGGTCGCGTCGATGGTCCCGCTCTGCAACGCCGCGTAGCGGTTCGCCGTCGTTCCCACACCGAGAATGGTGACATCGCGGGCGGAGTCCAACCCGTGCCGCTTTAGAATCTCTTGAACGAGGAATTGGGTGCTAGCGCCGATCGCACTGACGCCGATCTTCTTTCCCTTGAGTCCTTTGACGTCTTTTATTTCCGGTTTCGCATACAGCCAGTGCATGGGCCGGTTAAAACAAAGGAAAACAAATTTGAGTGGAGCACCTCGGGCAATGGCGCCAACGACGCTGGGGCCGCTCGAGATGAAGTCGACGTTTCCCCCAAGCAGCGCCATATTGGCCACCGACGCGGTCATGAGAATAAGCTCCACCTCTAAATCTTCCTCTCGGAAGTACCCTTTCTCCTGAGCGACCACCATGGGCAGCACCGACTGGCTAAAAGTGGCAACCGCCATGTGAATTTTTCTGGCTTCTGAGGCGGTTGCAAAACTAGCCAGGAAAACAA
>VBKX01000151.1:0-3186 GCA_005879435.1 Deltaproteobacteria bacterium | reverse complement strand
TCCAAAGACTTAGCTCAGCGCCAGTCTTAATTCCCATTCTGGAGCAACGCTCGGGTTAGTCATAATGACAAGCCGTCGGTCCACTACTTTCTCGCGGGCGGGCAAACACGACGGCATCGAGCTTAGGTGTGCCTGATCCCGTCGAAGATAGTCAGGCGCCTCACCCACCGGGTAGCCGTGCTGCCGAACCAAGCACCTATCGTAGCGTTGAGCCTAAGGAGAAATCAATTCAATTGGGGCGCCTTAGCCTCATGCAAACGATAGGAGTCGACGTGCGAGGCTTCAATTTCATCTCACGTGAGATTGCTCTTTAGGAGAAACCCATCCAAGCCCGCCGCTCTTTTACTATATTCCATGAATGGCGTCAGGGCTGAATGACGCGAGCGCTTCATCTCCCTCGCGCAACGACAGTCCATCGAAGCTTGGCTTGCTCACGAGCGCGGTGAGACAGCCGCAATCGGCGCGCAGCGAGATTCGGTATTCGGCGATCGACGGCGCAATCCGCGCTATTTTCGTCTTAATGTGGACGTCGCTTTTTGCGCAGGACTTCCCGTCCCCGTGGCGGCTGATCCTGATATCCTCGGGGCGAATACAGAGCGTGACCTGCGCGCCGGCAGGAAAGTCACCTGTCACATTGGCGCTTCCACCGTTGAACCGCATGGTCGTTATTTGGCCCTCCGTTCGCTCCGCGACGGCGGCGATTCGAGTTTCCATGCCGACGATGGACGCCGCTGCTTCATTCACCGGGCGCCGAAACACCTCCAGCTGCGGTCCCAGTTGCAGCAATTCGCCGCGATGTAAGACGCCGATTCGCTGTCCCAACGCCGCCGCCTCCTTGAGGTCGTGGGTTACCATGACCGCCGTAATGCCTGTTTCGGCCAAGATCTCGCGCAAATCCAGCAGCAGTGTTTCCCGCGTGGGGGCATCCAACGCGGCGAAGGGTTCGTCCAAAAGCAGCAAGCTCGGATCTAAAACGAGCCCGCGAACCAGGCTGGTGCGCTGCGCTTCGCCGCCCGATAAAGTGCGCGCGCGCCGCTCGGCTAAGTGATCGATACCCAAGCGCTTCAGCCACGGCCGCAATTCTCTTTCGATTTCGTCGCGACGGAAGCCGCGCAGTTTTAACCCGAGAGCGGCGTTGTCGTAGACCGTCCCATCGAGCAAGAGAGGCTCTTGAAACACACTCGCCATATGGCGCCGCATGGCGAGAGAATTTTTTGCGGTCGCCTGCTCGCCGTGAAAATAAACGCTTCCGGAGCTCGGCCGTTGGAGCAGCCCCATGACTCGAAGAAGCGTGGACTTGCCGGCGCCGTTGGGACCGATGACCACAACGACTTCACCGACGTGGACGGCAAAGTGAAGCCTGAGCACGGTACTGCTCCCGTGCTGCACGCGGACGTCGCACAAGGCTAGGAGAGCCTCGGCCATTTCAGTTGACCTCGCTGCTGGACGTGGCTCAGGAATAGGTTGAGCGCAAAGCAAAGCGCGAGCAGAATAAGCCCCAAGGCGATCGCGGCATCGAAATTTCCTTTGCCGGTTTCTAAAACTGTCGCGGTGGTTAGCACCCGTGTTTGTCCACGAATGTTGCCGCCCACCATCATCGAGGCGCCGACCTCCGAAATGACCGCGCCGAATCCCGCCATAACCGCCGCCAGCAGCGGCAGCCGCGCCTCTTTGCACAAGAGCCAAAGCGCCTGCCGCTTCGAAGCGCCGATGCCGATCAATTGAAGAGCTAAATTCGGATCGAGACTCTGGAATGCCGCCATGGTCACGCCCGCGACGATCGGCAACGCGATGACCACCTGCGCGATGATCATGGCGCTCGGCGTGTAGATGAGTTCGAGAAATCCGACCGGACCGCTGCGCCAGAAGAGAATCGAAATGAAGAGCCCCACGACCACGGGCGGCAATCCCATTCCGGTGTTAACCAGCGCCACTGCGATCGCGCGGCCGGGAAAACGGCTCAACGCCAACGCGATCCCCAACGGTATTCCCCATAGCAGCGAGATCAACGTCGCAGTGCCGGAGATCTTGAGCGAGAGCCAGGTAATAGCCCAAACTTCACTGTCGCCCCCGAATACCAACTCGATCGCCTTGACGATGCCCTGACCGATCAGCTCCACCGGCTAAACTCCCAGCTCATCCTCGCGTTTACCCGCGACCGGGACGAACAGCGGTTGGGCAAATTTTTCCTTGCCGAAATTCCCGATGACCGCCTGCGTGTGTGGCGAAACCAGAAAATCGGCAAATGCCTTGCCGCCCGCGGCGTTGATGCGCGGGCCGTTGGCCGGGTTGACCTCCATCACGGAGTAGATGTTCAGGAGCGCTTTGTCGCCTTCGACAAGGATCGGTAGCTCTACGCGTTTTGCGAGAGCCAGGTACGTGCCGCGGTCGGTGAGCGTATACGCGTTTCGCTCGTTGGCGATGCCCAGCGTCGCTCCCATTCCCTGGCCTGCTTCGATGTACCAACTCCCCTTGGGTTCGATGCCGGCTTGCTTCCACAGCAATTTCTCCAGATTGTGCGTGCCGGAATTGTCGCCGCGCGAGACGAAGCGAGATCGGGATTGCTCAATGAGCCTGACGGCAGCAATCGCGGTTTTGACGCTCTTAATCTTCGCAGGGTCTTCTTTGGGGCCGATCAGGACAAAGTCGTTGTACATGACTAGGCGCCGATTGAGCAACTTTCTCTCGGTGACGTACTGTTTTTCCAAGCTCGGCGCATGCACCAGCGCCACGTCGGCGTCACCTTTTGCCGCCAGCGCAAGCGCTTGACCGGTGCCCACTGAAACTGTCTTGATCACGTAGCCGCTTTGTTTTTCGAATAGCGGAATCAACACGTCGAGGAGGCCGGAATCCTGTGTGCTCGTGGTCGTCGAAAGAATGACATTGCGTTGCTGCGGCTCGCCGCCCCGGCCGTCGCCAAGAGCGACTACACCGATGAGAAACGCGCAAAGCAACGAAGTGAACCGAATACGCATTCGCATGCCCTCACCTCCTTTCCAGCCTTTGCAGAAAAAGCGCATAGGGTCAAACATAACAATCCTTACTGCCAGATTTGGGTGTCGGTTACTGTCAAAAGATCGAGGTGAAAGAGATGTTCGGCCAAGTGACGATGCGATTTCAGCCAAACACAGAGGCGTGGCGGACGATTCGCGTCGACGAGGAACTTCAATTGCTTACAGAGATTTC
>VBKX01000685.1 GCA_005879435.1 Deltaproteobacteria bacterium | reverse complement strand
ACACCAGAATGTTCCAAACAACTCTGATTCCGATTCGTCGTTTTGGAATTTCTTAAGGATTTTGATTTTGGCTGCGGTTTGTTTCGAATTTCGTGCTTCGAATTTCGGATTTGTTTCGCCGGTTGTCCTTCGGCACCGCTCAGGACGGACTTGGCGCGATAACTTTTTTGTCCCTTCAGTTGGAGCATAAAATGGTAGACTTAAATTCTCAGACTTCGAAGTATAAGAATCTACGCCTAAAATAGCGCTGAGGAGGATAGGCAATGAAACTGAGAAGATTGACGCGCCGTGAGTTCCTCATTCTTTCCGCTAGCACCTTCGCGGCAGCACGAGTTCTCGGGCCTAGAGCTCTCTTTGGCCAGAGCACGACCATCCGCCAGGGTTATCAAACCAATATCTGGGGGATGCCCACCTATTATTTGCTCCGTTCGGGCGCACTCGAGAAGCGCGGGCTCAAGTTCGAGGAGTTCGCTGTCCCGTCGGGTAATCTGACCATGCAGCAGATGGTGGCGCGACAGGTCGATTTGGGAACCTACGCAGGACAATCTTTTGTGACCGGCCATGACAAGGGCGGGCTCGTGGCGATCGCGCAGATCGAAAAAGTAGGAAAGACGGCGCGCGTCATGGCGCGGAAGGAATTGAAGATCACCAAGGTTGCTGACCTCAAAGGATTGAAGGTCGGCAATCAGGTAGGCTCGTCCACCGGCAACACCTTTGTCGACATCATCGCGCCGCGCGCCGGGCTCAAGAAGGAAGACTACCAGGAGGTCAAAATGGACGTGAACGAGATGGTGGCTGCCGCAGCCGCCAAATCGATCGACGCGTTCGTCACAGTCGATCCCTACTGCTCCATCGCCGAAGCGGAAGGAATCGCCACCACGGTGGTGAGCCTGTACGATTACGATCCGATGCCGGTCTTCATGGCCGCAACGTCCGACTTTGTCGAGAAGAACCCGAGGGTGGTCATCGAATATCTCCGCGCGTGGCTCGACGTCGGAAAGGAGTTCAAGCAGAACCCCGCGAAGGTGGCAGACGTCATCTATGGCTTCTTCACATCTAAGGGCTACAAGATGAACCGCGAGACATTTAACAAGGCGATGGCCAACGTCGAGGTGGACGTCGGTTTTCCAACGGACGTGCGCCCTTACCTGCTGCAGATCGCGGAAGGACTGTTGAAAGAAAAAAAGATCAGCGCCATTCCGGACTGGAGCAAAGCGCTCCGGTCGCAGTTCATGGAAAAGGCGCGCGGCTGATTTTAGGTCGCAAACCCTTCGATACTGAGATCAGAGGCGAGCCGCTGCAGATCCTTAAAGAGTGTCTCGTTCATTGGGATGCCTTTGGCGCTCCGCTCCAACCATGTTGAATGGCTCTGCTCGCCTGGGAGACGGATGCGCTCAACGCCGGACATTCGCTTCGAATTCCTCATCTCGCGGATCACTTCATCGATGTTGCGCTTAAACGCTTCAACAGGCGAGAGGCGCGAGATATCAAGCGCAACAATTACTTGACCCGTATTCGTCGGCGTCTTGTCGTCTTTGTTGAAGTCAATCACGTCGCGACCAAATGCGGCGCCGTTCAGCGTGCCGGCAAGCAGACCGAAGACGAGCGCGAGGCCATAGCCTTTGTAACCGCCGATAGGAAGCAGGAAGCCTTCTTCAGCTCGTTGCGGGTCAGTCAACGGTTTGCCGAATGCGTCGATCATCCAGCCTTCAGGCATCAGCTCGCCTCGTTGAGCCTTGGTCTTCACCTTGCCGTACGCCGCCACGCTAGTGGCGATATCTAGAACGATCGGCGGTTCTTGGAAAGCCGGAATCGCGAACGCGATCGGATTCGTACTCAGAAGCAGTTCGATTCCACCCCAAGGCGGCATGTGATTGGCGCTGCCGACCGCTATGTAGATCCCGATCATGTCGCGCTCGAGCGGCATCATGGCGTAGAGCGCGGCCGGCCCGGCGTGGTTGCTCCGTCGAAGACCGACCCAGCCCACTCCGGCGCGTCCGGCTTTGTCCATCGCGACCTGCGCCGCAAAGCGCATCACCAGGTGCCCCATACCGTTATCGCCATCGACCAGCGCCATCGCCTCTGTTTCCTGGACGACATGAATGTTCGGCCGCAGATTCATCCCGCCGGCTCTGATGCGCCGGACGTACTGCGGCAGGCGGAAAATGCCGTGGCCGTCGGATCCCCGCAGGTCGGCAAGAATCATCAACCGCGCGACCTGTTCGGCATCTGCGGTAGGTAACCCGACGGCTGTCAAAGCGCGCGCAACGAATACTTCTAGATCGCTTGATTGAAATCGGCGATCGGTTGGAGTTTGGGTCATGATAAGTTCAATGGTTCAAATTGTTCAACCGCTCCACTCCATTTAACCGCTGCGCTCAGTTTCAACCGTTTGAACGACTTGAACGTATTGAACGGTTGGCCCGCTCGCGCCCCTTA
>VBKX01000148.1 GCA_005879435.1 Deltaproteobacteria bacterium | reverse complement strand
GAATTATTGTCCTTGGTGCCTTTGCATCGCTTCGACGAAATTTATCCTGGGCGTAGCTAAAGGGCTCAGCGCATGCTTTGTGCGAAGGCTAGCTTCAGTCGTTCCAGCCGTAGAGCGCATTGGCATTTTTCCCCAGGATCTTTTCTTTGGCGCTCTCCGAGATATCCTTGCGCCCGCGGATCGTCGAAACCACATTGGGAAACAGCGCATCCCAATGAGGATAATCGGAGGCGAAAACGATGCGGTCTTCGCCGATCCTCTCGATGACGTAAGGAAGCATCTCTTCTTCGGGCTCGGTGGCGAAAAACCAATTGCCGTGAGTGATATACTCGCTGGGCTTTTGCTTGCACAAAGGCGCTTCCACGTCGCCGCGCTTTTCCCATTCTTCGTCCATGCGCTCCATCCAGTAAGGAACCCAGCCGGCGCCGCATTCGAGAAACGCAATCCGTAGCTTGGGGAACTTTTCCGGGATGCCGGCATACATCAAACCGACGCACTGGATGATGGTCTCCGTCGGACGGCCGATCGTATGCATATAGATGAAACTATAGAAGCGAGTCTCGCCCGCCGGCCCTTCGCGCCGGCTGTGCACGCAAAAGGGCACATTGAGCCGTTGGATCTCTTCATAGATCGGCCAGAACGTCTGCGATCCGAGATGCTCCCGCATTCCCTGAGGCGCAACGGCGACGCCGACCAATCCCAATTCGGTCACCGCACGGTTGACCTCTTTAACCGCCGCATCCACGTCCTGAAACGGCAACAGCGCCACCGCCTTGAGTCGCGGGCTCTCTTTGCAAACTTCCGCGATGAAATCGTTGTAGGCGCGCGCATAAACAACCGCGTAGTCGCGCTCGAAGATCTTGCTCATGGCAAAGCTGGTGGTGGGAAACAATACCGAGACATCGATGCCTTCGCGATCCATGTCTCGAAGGCGCTTCGGCACATCATGGCACTCGATATCGCTGAAGCGTCCTCCCAACCTCGCGTCCACTCCCAAAGACGGTACCAGAGAGCCGCCGCGACGCCGGTGCGTCTCAGGCAGATGGGCTCGGATGTCCTTTTCTTTGTCTAGAATATGACCGTCAGCATCGATGATTTTCATAGCGATACGCGTCTCCTCTCAAGAACTGTCAGTGGAAATTAGCTGAGTGTAAAATAGGAGAAATGGAAGATGCGCGTCAAGCGGAAATCAGCGACTCGCTCAGGATCTTTCTGTTGGAATGTTGAAAAAACTGGAACGTCTTGAACGTTTGGAACGACTGGAACTGCCCGAATATTCTTAGCGATCGTTTACCTTAAACTTTGAACATTGAACTTTTGAACTGCCGCTTGTCGGCGAATGGTTTGAACGTCTGGAACTATTCGAACGCCCAAGCGGCTGCCATCGACCCGTTGGAATTTCTCGGCGTCAGGGAAGCAGCTTTCGATCGCCCGGGAAAGTCGATGCGGCGCATTATTCGCAGCGCCTATTTAGAACGGCAACCAGACCGCTCTAGGTTTTGGAAAATTCGCAGTCTGTGAAAGAAATGCGGAAAACGTGTAGTATACTCAAACCAGTTGGATCGGCAGGGTTGGCGTTGAGGCTGTCACAGGCGAAGAAACGTTCTCAATTCACTTGTTGAAATTCGGGGAGAATCGAAATGACGAAGATCTCCGCTAACGTGCTGGAAGCCGTCGGTAACACTCCGCTCGTCCGTCTCAACCATGTTACCGCCGCAATTTCCGCGACGGTCTGTGTGAAACTCGAGGCGTCCAATCCGGGAAGGAGCGTCAAGGACAGAATTGCGCTTGCGGTGGTCGAGGACGCGGAGAGGAGGGGATTGCTCAAGCCGGGAGGCACGATCGTTGAGCCGACTTCGGGAAACATGGGCGTGGCACTGGCGATTGTTGCCGCAGTAAAGGGTTACAAGTGTATCTTTACGATCCCGGACAAAATGAGCATCGAAAAAATTCGCCGCCTGCGCGCTTTCGGCGCGGAGGTGGTCGTAACTCCCACGGGAGTGCCACCGGAATCCTCCCAGTCCTACTATTCGGTTGCCCGACGTCTCGCCGATGAGATTCCGGGTGCCTATATGCCCATGCAGTACGACAACCTCGTCAACCGGGAAGCTCATTACGCGTCCACGGGTCCTGAGATCTGGAAGCAGACCGACGGCAAGATCACTCACTTTGTCGCTGGGATCGGCACCGCGGGGACCATCTCGGGAACCGCCAAATACCTGAAAGAAAAAAATCCGCAGTGCACGGTGGTCGGAGTCGATCCTGAGGGATCGATCCTCGCCAAGGCTTTCAAGCGCGAGAACTGGTCGTGGAGCGACTCACACCCGTACAAGGTCGAAGGGATTGGCGAGGACTTTGTGCCGAAGAACCTGCTCGTCCAGTACATCGACGACGTCGTAACCGTTTCCGACCGCGACTCGTTTCTGATGGGCCG
>VBKX01000147.1 GCA_005879435.1 Deltaproteobacteria bacterium | reverse complement strand
CGAGCTTGCGCCATTTGATTGTTAATTCTTTCACTCGCTCGCGCATCGCCAGCGCCATGCGCACCGCTCGCTCGGCCGCATTCTCGACGGGCACCGGGTCGTTGAAGAAAATCATCATGCCGTCGCCGGCAAAGTGTTCCAAGGTTCCCTCGTACTCGAGAATCAATTTCCCCATTGCCGCGTGATACTCGTGTAGAATTTCCATAACCTCTTCCGGTTCGGCGGATTCAGCGAAAGCGGTGAAACCGCGCAGATCCAGATACACCACGGTCAGGTCGCGGCGGTGCGTTTTTAGCGGGTCTTCAGCCTCGCCGCTGACGATCAGTTCAGCAAGTTGAGGCGAAAAAAATCGTTTCAGCCGTTCCAATCGTTCCAGCTGTCGGAGTTGTTCCTGAACGCGAAGCTCTAGTTTCTTATTCCAATCGGAAAGCTCGGTAGCCTGACCTTCAACACGATCGTGAAGTTCTTTAATTCTGAGCAGCGAGCGAACTCGGGCGAGCAGCTCAGCACGATTGATTGGCTTAGTGAGAAAATCATCCGCCCCCGCCTCGATTCCCTTAATGCGCTCTTCGCTCGGATCGAGCGCCGTCACCATCACGACGGGAAGCATGGCTGTCGCTGGGTTCGCACGAATCTTCTCACAAACTTCGTAACCGCTCATCTCCGGCATCACGACGTCCAACAACACGAGATCGAGCCGTTCCGTTTCCAATTGCGCCAAGGCTTCTCGCCCCGACTCCGCGGTAACGACGCTATATCCCTTAACAGTCAACAAGTCAGCCAAGAGCTTTATGTTCTTTGGCGTATCGTCGACAACTAGAATTTTAGGAGGATTGTTCACGGCAAAATTCAGTAACGGGTTAGGGGTAAGGAGTAAGGTGTCTCATCCACCACATCCCGATTCATTGGTTTGATCGTTCTAATTTTCACTTTGCGTCCTTGGCGCTCTTTGTGCGAGAGAACTCCTATCCAAATTCTTTTTGCCTCGCGCCAAGCACGCTAAGCTCGCAAAGGCCCCACCCCGGTATACTTCTCCTAAATTTTTGTTCTACCTTGGCGTCCTTTGCGCGCTTTGCGCGAAAGTCTCCCCTTTTCCGATTCGCCTAACCCCTTACTTCTCACGCCTTACGGCCTGGCCCCCGCTGCCAGCACTCGCTGCACTTCCGCGAGAAAATCTTTCAAGCTGATCGGCTTGGTCTGATAGCCGTCAAAACCTTCGGCCAACATCGAAGTCCGGTTATTCGTCATCGCCGACGCCGTGATTGCGATGATGGGTATGTTCTGCGTGTTCGGGTCAGCCTTGAGCTGCTTCATGGCGGTGATGCCGTCCATGCCGGGGAGCTGGATGTCCATGAGAACCAGATCAGGAGATTGTTCGAGAGCGAGCTTGAGCCCTACTTCCGCCGTCTCGGACTCGATGGTCTTGTAACCCTTGACCTGCAGCACATCGCGGCAGAGCTTGCGGTTCTTCTCGTTGTCTTCAATGATCAGAATAAGTTCATCAGCCATAATGATCCCGGTCCTAAGTCATTTTCCTCGCGCCAAGACGCCAAGGCGCAAAGTTTTGGAATCAATTCTATATTCCCGCACGATTCATTTCTTACCTTGGCGCCTTTTCGTCTTTGCGCGAAATATCTCCTTCCGCTTCGAAATCCTATCCCTCCACGGCGCAAAGGTATCATTCATCCGGAAGCCCGTTAACAGCGCGTGTAATTCCCCTCTTCATCAAAGCCTCGCCAAAATTGAGCACAAAACCAAGCTTGCACCCAGTAAGCCGTAAGTAGGTTTGAATCTGTT
>VBKX01000007.1 GCA_005879435.1 Deltaproteobacteria bacterium | reverse complement strand
GACACCGTGATCAGTGTCGGTGTCTCCACTCGCTGCGACTCGGCGGGAAATGATTTGCTCGGCGAGATTCTCCAGCAGGAAGGATATCCAGCCTATCGCGGAAAGACCAATTTGGGTCTTGGACATGCCAGCGCGATGCAAAATTCGCCAAACGCGGAAGTTAGGAAATAGATGACCAACACTCTGCACCGCTACAGCGAACACTACGCTTTTGCTGCTCCGCCGCATCCGGAACCGATCCGTGACGACTACATTGTCTTTGCGATGGCGAGCCGCGGGATCAACGATGACGATCTCGTTGAGAAGTACCGGACCTTTCTACGCCTGGCGCTCAAGCATCAGCCGGTCAACATCGGCGACGCCACCAAGGGCGGAAGCATCCGGCCGCGCCAAGACTTAAACCCATCGGCCCATTGGCGCCGGGATCACCGGCCCGATCCCGAGCAGGTCATCGCTGAGATCGAAGGACACACCACGGTCGCCGCCGTGTTCGATAACTATGAGGCCATGGAAAAATTTGTCGAGGAGCTCAAAGCCGCTGACCTGGGTATCTCCATAAATATCAGCGCACCCATCGACGAGGCGAAGCGTTGCTGCGACGATGCCGGCATCGCCCGACACAGCGTCGAGTACTCCATCGGATTTAGCGGGCGTGTGGATAAACTCCCGGAGGCGACGACCCTGGAGCTTTCCACCATGTGCGGCCACGGTATGGTTTCGGCCAATTTCGCGAAGAAGATGTTGGAGTGGGTAAGAGAAAACCGTCGGACGCCCGAAGAGGCGGCGCGCTATATGGCGCGCTTCTGCAGCTGCGGCGTATTTAACATTACCCGAGCAGAACGCATCATGAAGCGTGCTTGCAATCGGAAATAGTAACCCGGAGAGGAGTAACCCATGAAGCGAAAAATCAGTGTCGTAATTGGAATCTTCTCGTTGAGCCTAACGCTCTGGCAAGCGCTCCTCCAAGCGCAGCCGATCTCGATCCGGCTCGGGCACGTGGGTTTCCCGGGGTCGCTCTTTGCCATCACGGCTGATGAGTACGCCAAGCGGGTGAACACGAGCTTGCAAGGCAAGGTGGAGGTCAAGGTCTTTCACTCGAGCCAGCTCGGCAGCGACGAATAAATGAGCCGAGGCATTAAGATTGGTGCGCCCGAGATGTTCGTGCCGTCCACCGTAATGAGCACGGTGGAGCAAAAGTACGGCGTTTTCGAGATGCCCTACATCATCGTCAATCGCGCCCATATGAAGAAAGTGGCCGAGAACAAAGAGGTCCAGAAGCAGCTTTTCGACGGGCTGCCGGCGAAAGGACTGATAGTCCTCGGAGTTTGGGAAAATGGGTTTCGCCATATCACCAACAATGTCCGGCCGATCGCCAAGCCCGACGATCTAAAAGGCATCAAGCTGCGCGTGCCGGGCGGGGTATGGCGGGTGAAAATGTTTAAGACTTACGGCGCCAACCCGTCGCCAATGCCGCTCGCCGAAGTCTACTCGGCGCTTCAATCGGCGGTGATGGATGGCCAGGAAAATCCCTTTCCGCAGATCTGGTCTGCTAAGTTTCACGAAGTGCAGAAATTTCTCTCGCTGAGCGGCCATGTTTACACTCCCGCGTACCTGGTGGTGAGCGAAGAGACGTGGAACAAAATTCCCAAGGATAGCCAAACCACGCTTGCCCGGATCGCCGGAGAGATCGGAGACTTCGCTCGTTCGGAGGGCGAGCGGCTGGACAAGGATCTGATGGGCAAACTCGCTCCGCCGATGAAAGCCAACGAGGTCGATAAGGACTCTTTCATCAAGGCATCCGGGGCCGTCTATGAAGAGTTCGGCAAGGAGGTCTCGGGCGGATCGGATCTAGTCAAACTGATCCAGTCGCTGCGATGAGCGCGAGGCGGCTGGGACAAAATTTTTTCTGATCGCCCGGTCCTGACCGGCGCGGCTGACGAATGGAATTGACGCTGTCCGAAAGGCTTGGTTATCCTCAGCATCAACTCACTTAGCCCGTTGGCATTTCCACGTGGATAAATATTTTCGCCGACTCGTCGATTGGGTTGAAGTCTGGACGGTGCTCCTCCTCGTGCTTATGGTTCTACTCGTCAGCCTCGGGGTCTTCTTCCGCTATGTCCTGAACGCGTCACTTTCGTGGTACGACGAGTTCGCCTCTTTTCTACTCGTGTGGCTGACCTTCTACGGCGCGGTGGTCGCCAGCTACCGGCGCCGTCATATCGGCTTCGAAGTTGTCGTCGACCGGTTTACACCGAGCACGAGAAAAATCGTCGAGTTGATTGCCGAATCCTGCGTCCTCGGTTTTCAGGCGGTGCTCTTCTATCATGGCTGGCTGCTGATGCAAAAAATGGGCGATGAAACCACCGTCTCGTTAGTTTGGGTAAAGATGCGCTGGATCTATAGCGTCTTGCCGATCACCGGCGGCCTGATGCTCGTGATCAGCCTGATGCGATTCGTGAGCATCGCGGCAGGGAATGAAAGCGGGAAGGGAGGAGATTCGGCATGGAGTGGCTCATCCTCGCAGTAGTGATTTTACTCACACTCATCGACGTCCCCATCGGCTTCGGCCTTTCCATCGCCGCGATTATTTTCCTGTTCTTTAAGGGCAGCGGGTCGCTCAGTGTCGTGCCGCTGAACCTTTTTTCCGGCGCCTCGAGCTTTCCTCTTCTGGCCATTCCGCTTTTCATCCTAGCGGGTGGTTTGATGGATACTTCGGGAATCTCCCTTCGGCTCGTTAACATGGCCAACAGCCTGGTGGGGTTCGTTCGCGGCGGACTGGCGATGGTGACAGTGGTGGCGACGATGATTCAGAGCTAAATCTCCGGTTCATCGGTCGCCGATGCCGCCGCCATCGGCAACGTGGTGATTCCGGCCATGGAGAAGCGCGGCTATTCGAGGACTCTGAGCGCGGCCATCGTCTCCAATGCAGCGTCGGCGGCGATTCTTATTCCGCCTTCGATTCCGATGATTATTTATGCCTGGATGGCCGAGGTGTCGGTGGCCAAGCTATTCTTTGCCGGATTTCTCCCTGGCTTCATCGCCTGCGGCGCTATGATGGTGCTCTGCTACTACTACGCGCGTAAGTACAACCTGCCCGTGGAGCAAGGATTCTCTCTGCGCGCAGTTGGCCGATCGACGATCCAGGCCTTTTGGGCGTTGATGATACCGACCGTGATTTGGGGCGGGATCTTTCTTGGGATTGCCACGGCGACGGAAGTGGCGGCCCTCGCGGTGCTCGTTGCGCTGCTGATCGGGGTTTTTATTTACCGAGAACTACCCGTTCGCGAGCTTCCCCGCATCCTACGGGACTCGGTATCGCAAACCTCGGTGGTCATGCTCATCGTCGCTTCCTCGGCGGTCTTGGGCTGGTACCTCACCAGCGAGCAGATTCCGCAAAAATTTGCCCGGATGATCTTGGAAACGACTTCGAACAAGTATCTGATTCTCCTATTCCTCAATCTTTTTTTCTTTGTCGCCGGAATGTTTCTCCATTCGGCCGCCGCCATCATCCTGATCGTTCCGATCGTGATGCCGCTGACCCGGCAGATCGGTGTAGACCCGATTCATTTTGGCATCATCGTGACGATCAATCTCGGCGTGGGACAGCAAACTCCGCCGGTGGCGACGGTCCTGTTCACCACCGCCGCGATAGCGCGCGTCTCGTTCTGGGACGTCTTTAAACAAGGATGGCCCTTCACCCTGGTGCTCGCCCTAGTCACCCTGCTGGTGACCTATGTGCCGTGGATCAGCCTGGGGGTGGTTAATCTGTTTCGTTGGTAATTGGTTCGCATTCGGCGCCATCACCAGCAGATAGAGATAAATAGATCGCTGCCGCCTTGATATTGCGCGAATTCATCGGCTA
>VBKX01000684.1 GCA_005879435.1 Deltaproteobacteria bacterium | reverse complement strand
ATTCTCCAGGCGTCACTTTCGGCATTCACATCTGTCGCGGCAACCGCCAAAGCATGTGGCATCGCGAAGGGCACTATGACGCGATCGCCGAAAAACTCTTCACCGGGTTAAATCACCAGCGGCTCTTGTTAGAGTACGATACCGAGCGCGCCGGCAGTTTCGAACCTTTGCGTTTCGTGCCGAAAGACAAGATTGCCGTGCTTGGTTTGATAACGACGAAAGTCGGGAGAGTCGAGACCGTCGATGAGTTGCGACGGCGCATCGACGATGCGGCGCGTTACCTACCGCTCGAACAGCTGGCGGTCAGCCCTCAGTGCGGCTTTGCGTCGAGCTTGCGCGGCAATTTACTCACCGAAGATGAACAGTTCCGCAAATTGGACGTCATGCTCGAAACGGCGCGAAAAGTTTGGGGCGGTGAGGCAGCGGTAATCGGCTCTTCAGATCCGAACCGATTACCGCAAAGTCGCTGACAGGCGAAGGCGGATGCTTTTTATCTGTCAGATCGCCGCCGATCGTCGGGCTCGCGCATCGACCAAGCCGATCTTTGGCTCGCGCAGAAGCGGCGGTCAGCGTCGATTTGTTGCCGCGAGCCGTCCAGGTCGACCTGGACATTGAAACAATGTTCGCGGCCACGCAAGCGAAAGCCTTCGGCGGCGGGGATTTCGATCTCATTCACGCCGGGCCGAAGCTTGAAGTCGCGAATATTGCCGGCAATTGTATTGCCTTCGCGGACGACGACGTCCGTCGCGCATTCGCGGCGCCCGTCAAAACGAATGCGCACTTTCCACGTGCGGACGCGCTGCCCTTCAAACACCGGATCCGGCGACATGTCGAGGTCTTGAATATTCAAGCGGTCACCGCGACGACAGCTCCCGCCCCGGCCGGAGTCGGCGGCGTTTGCCTCCGCTGAAAAAATTAGCAATGCCGCTCCCAAGAGCCCGGTTAGGAAAACAGTTTTGCTGCAGAACATGATTGCCTCCTTTGCGACGTGCTGTCGATTAGACGTTCGGGGTAACCAGTCGCTACATGACGGCGTCGCAAAAGTTCGAGTGAGGTCTTTCCACTAAGTTCCCAGGCTCGCCATCAAGCGGCCAAATCCTTTCACATCTTCCTTAACGTCAATCATTTTCATGGCGTACCAGATGCAAGCCAAGCTGCTGGTGATCACCGGCTTGCCAATTTCCTCTTCCAAGACGGCCACGTCGGTAATTGTCGGCCAGCGCGGGCAGGCAATAAAAATACCGTCGGCGCCGCGGGCCTTGGCGTAGAGACGCTTGGCAATTTTGTATGAAGCGTGAACCGGTAAATCAGTAAGCTGGGCATTTTTTTGCACGCCGTAGCCGGCGATCTGCAAAACCTCAAAACCGGACGCTTCGAGGTGGCGCTTCAGCCGCTGGTTGAGCTCTTCTGGATATGGCGTGCCGACGACGAGCTTGTGGCAATTCAGCGCTTTCAACGCTTCGACTTCAGCCGTCAGGCCTGCGGCCACGGGCACGCCGAATTTTTCCGTGAGCTTTTTGCCGAGCTCACGGTCGCTACCGAAGGGCAGGCGGGTGAAAAGCGGCGAACCGCTGAATATTATCGAGTCGCAGTTGTTTTCCACCAGATCTTGCACCGCCTCCTCGATGCGGCCGAGCTGCTTCTCGAAGTCGTCGTCGACCAGCTGGCGCACGGTGCCGGTGGTATTCAGGATCATGAATCCTTCGGGAAACATTCTGTAAAACTCGTATACTAAAGTATCGCCCCGCGACGGAGCGACATGACCGATGCGAGCGCGCCAACCGTACATCTCTTAACCCTCCTAGGTAATTTTATTATATCGTCGACATCGTGCCGTCCGCGGTGTTGTTCGCGCGGCGATGAAGTTCAAGTCGTTCAAAACGTTCAAATAGTTCCAGGGGAATAATTCGATCTTCAAGATTTATTGTCACTCGGTTTACTTCCAGCCATAAAGCGCCGCCGGGTTGTCGGCGAGGAGTTGGTTGCGAACATTTTCATCCGGCGCTGCCGCTAATAAAAAATCGAGCAGATCGCCGTCGTTGGGCATCGGCACGGCGATGCCGGCGTGCGGCCAGTTGCTGCCCCAAATTACACGATGCGGCGCCGCGTCAATAATTTCACGGACGACCTCGATCATGTCGGCGTAATTCGGCGGGCCGACTTCAGACAATTGATAGAAACTGTAAAGGTTGACCCACGAATGCTGGTCATTTCTAAGAATGGCGAGCAGCTCGCCAAATTCGCGATCATTCTTATTCTGATGCGGCTCAGCGTGCGCCACGTGATCGAAAACGTAGGGTACTTTGAGTGAATGCAAGAACGGCACGGCCTCGATCACTTCCGCCATCGACTGGGACATGAACTCGATATGCCAGCCGAAACCCACCGTGCGCGCGATCATTCGCCTGGTCTCTTCGAAGGACAAGCCGCCTTTGCCGTTGGCTTTGACGCGAAAACCGCTGAAGCCGCCTTCTTTCAGCTTCGCCAACTCGCCGTCGGTGATCGCCGGATCGAGCAGCGCGAGGCCTTTGAAACTTCCCCTCATGCGTTGCAACGCGTCGAGCGTAATCCGGTTGTTGGTGCCGTTGGCGCTGCCGGTGACAATGACGGCGCGTTCCAGACCGAGCGCGCGGTGGACTTTCACATAATCGTCGAGCGTCGAGTGCGGATCGGGATCATAGTTTCTCTCCGGGGTCAGCGGATAGGTTTCGCTCGGACCGTAAACGTGAAGATGTGTATCGCAAGCGCCGGGCGGGGCGATGAGCTTGGGCGTTCTCGTGTGCGGATTGGGTCGTTCAACCGAGCGCATGTTCAGAGCGCCTAATCTAATGCAAGAAGCGGTGAAATATCCAGTGGCCAATAGGCGATTCGCTACCGCACCAAAGGTAGATTTCGCCTTGACCCTTGTTTCCGGTTTGCTCTATCTTGGTTGCAGGAACGCTCACCACGGCAGAATCCGCACAGAAGGAGGAATTTCTTATGGCGGTGACCAATGGACCATTGAGCCTGTTTTTACTGAAAGCCGATGGGCTAGTGCGCTGTCGCTGGGACGGTGCATCGGCGCGAGTCGATAAACTTAACTGCGCGCTTGAGGGCGAAACGCTGCGCGAACTTGCGCGTGATCCATTTGACCCTAAGCGTTTGTATGCAGCGACCTTAACCGAGATTCACGTGAGCGAGGACGGCGGCGAGACTTGGAAATGGCTGCCGTCCGGCGGCATCGATTATCGGGATATCTGGGCGATGGCGGTTCATCCGACACGGCCGAACGAGATTTATGTGGGCTCGCTCCCGGCGGCGATCTACGTCAGCGAAAATGGCGGTCGCTCTTTTCGCGAGCTCTCGGCCTTTCGCAAGCTGCCCGAATATAGCAAATGGACTTTTCCGCCCCCGCCGCATACGCCGCATGTGCGTTGCATTACGCTCGATGCGCGGGTGCCGGACGAAATCTTAGTCGGCATCGAAGAAGGTGGAGTCGTGCGCAGCCGCGATTGCGGCGAGACTTGGGAAGACATCAGCGGACCTTCGAGCGCGATGGCGTTTCCAGAATACAACGATCCCGCCGGAATCCTGCCCTATCAAATGGGGAAGCATGAAGACGGCCGCGTGTATCGCGACGTGCACTGGGTGATGCGCCATCCGGTGCGTTTGGAAACGCTCTACGCCAGCACCGGAATCGGCACGTACCGAACCGATGACGGCGGCAAGGTCTGGGAGAAGCTGGAATACGGCATGGGCCGGGCCTATGCGATTCCGATGACCAATCATCCTGCCGCTCCAGATCGGATCTATCTCGGCGCGGCGGAAAATGGGCCGACTTCGTGGAAAGGCCACCGCACGGTTCGCGCCGGGCCGTATAACACGGTCCGATTCAGCCGCGACACTTCCGTCGAAACCGGTGGCGCGCGAACGCAGATTTTACGAAGCGACGACGCTGGCAAGTCCTGGCGCTTCCTTACAGACGGATTGCCAGGCGCCTCAGGGCACATGACCTGCGGTTTTGCCACAGATCCGCAGGACGCTAATTCGCTTTGCGTTGCCTATACGGACGGCACAATCTACGCAAGCGGAGACGGCGGCGATCATTGGCGTCAGCTGCAAATTGCCGAAGCAAAGTTGTACGGGGTCCGCCTGGTCAACGCCGGCTAGATCATCTTGCTGTAAGTGATGGAAATTTGTTCGATTTTCTGCAAATCCGGCGAAACAAGTTTATCAATATAATTTCGTTTTGATACCTGAAATGGTTGACACATTAAGTACAATGCTTCATAATTAGGCAATTAATCAGTCCAGTACGGACGGAAAAGGCGGAAATACGATGAGGGAGAGAATGCCGTTATTGAGCTATGGTTTGAGTTTATTGGCCGTTTCATTTCTGATCTCTTGTGGCAGTCCAGCCAATCCACCGCCGCCGAATTGGTCGGCCGAAAATGCCAACGCCTCGTCGGGTACACCGACTGCGGCTGCGAAACCGCCAGCTCCAGCCGACCCGAGTACGACTTCCAGCCTAGACGCTTTGCGCAAGGGTGAGAGTGCTGCCGGGGGGCCATTAAAGGACATCGGGTTCAATTTTGACAGCGCTGATTTATCCGAAACGGCGCGCGCGACGTTGAAGGCGAACGCCGAGTGGCTCAAAAGCAATGCGTCGGCGCGTGTGCAGATCGAAGGCCATTGCGATGAGCGCGGCGCAGCCGACTATAATATGGCGCTCGGCGCCAAGCGCGCACAAGCCGCAATGGATTATCTTGTCACGTTGGGA
>VBKX01000683.1:1365-2985 GCA_005879435.1 Deltaproteobacteria bacterium | reverse complement strand
CTTCACCCAGGTAGCGCGAAAACTTACGCGGGAAAATATTCAGACGACTTTGGAGTTGACCTATCGAAGCCTCAAAGATCATTTTGGCATTGCCAAGCCCCGCTTGGCGGTGGCGGCGTTGAACCCGCACGGCGGGGAAGAGGGCATTTTTGGCGATGAGGAAATTGATATCATCGCGCCTGCGGTAAAGTCGGCTCGCAAGAAGCGCATTCCAGCCTACGGACCGTTTCCCGCCGACAGTCTATTCCACCATGCCGCGCGCGGCGACTACGATGCGGTTGTTTGTATGTACCACGACCAGGGATTGATTCCGCTCAAGCTGCATCATTTTTTTGGCGGTGTCGCGCTCACTTTAGGTCCGCCGTTTATCCGAACTTCGGTGGATCATGGCACCGCTTATGATATCGCTGGGACCGGCAAAGCGGACGAAAGCAGCATGAAGGAAGCGATCCTTTTAGCTGCGCGCTTGGCGCGCAGAATGGTCAACCGGAGGACGCCATGAACCCAGCGGTGTTTCGCGAATACGACATTCGTGGTTTGGCCGAAAAAGATTTCGACAAAGACTTCGCGTCCTTGCTCGGTAGGGTGCACGGCACGGCGATCGCCCAAAGGGGCGGTAAATGCGTTACGGTAGGACGAGATTGCCGGGCGACATCGGATCTTTATGCCGAAGCGGTCATCGCTGGAATGGCTGCCGCCGGGTTGCATGTTTACGACATCGGCATCTCGCCGACGCCGTTGCTGTATTTTTCTTTGTTTCATCTCGATGCCGACGGCGGCATTCAAATTACCGCGAGCCACAATCCCTCGGAGTACAACGGCTTTAAAATCTGTCTCGGCAAGGACACGCTCTACGGCCAGCAGATCCAAGAGCTTCGCGCGAAAATGGAACGCCGCGAGCTTCGTGAAAAACCGGGTGGAAAAGTGGAACGCTACGAAATTGTGCCGCCCTATAGCAAGCAATTGCTGGCCGACGTGCCCAAGCTCGCCCGGCCGTTGAAGGTGGTTGTCGATGCCGGCAGCGGCGTGGGTGGTCCGGTGGCGCCGCCGATATTCAAAAAACTGGGCTGCCAGGTTTGGGAAATCGCTTGTGTGCCGGACGCCAACTTTCCGTTTCACCATCCCGACCCGACCGTGCCGGAAAATTTGCACCTGCTGATCGAAAAGGTCAGACGTGAAAAAGCGGATTTGGGCATCGCTTACGACGGCGACGCCGATCGGATTGGCGCCGTGGATGAGAAGGGAAATATTCTCTGGGGTGATGAGTTGTTGGTGTTGTTTTCCCGCGACGTGCTCAAGCGCAACCCGAATGCGGTGATCATTTCCGAAGTGAAATGCTCGCAGCGGCTCTACGACGACATCGCCAAGAACGGCGGTCGGCCGGTCATGTGGAAAGCCGGCCATTCCCTGCTCAAGGCAAAGATGAAAGAGACCGGCGCGCTCTTGGCGGGAGAAATGAGCGGTCACATGTTTTTCAAAGAGCGCTATTTCGGTTACGACGATGCCATTTATGCATCGCTTCGCTTGCTGGAAATTCTCGCCAACTCGGAAACGCCGCTGTCGGGTTTGCTTGCGGATTTACCCAAGAGCGTCTCCACGCCGGAGATTCGCGTCGACTGT
>VBKX01000683.1:523-1328 GCA_005879435.1 Deltaproteobacteria bacterium | reverse complement strand
TTCCGCCAGCACTATGACGTCATCGATGTCGACGGGGTGCGCGTACGCTTTGCCGACGGCTGGGGACTGATCCGCGCCTCCAACACGCAGCCCGCGCTGGTGCTACGTTTTGAAGCGTCTTGCCAACAAAGGCTCGACGAATATCGCGCGCTGATCGAGAACAAGCTCAAAGAATTCCGAGTCTAGTGAGAGCTTGCGATGGCGGCTACAATCGTCATCAAGGGCGCGCGGGTTCATAATCTTAAGAATATCAACCTGGAAATTCCGCGCGACCGCTTCGTCGTGATCACGGGCGTGTCGGGCTCGGGCAAATCTTCACTTGCCTTCGACACGCTCTGCGCCGAAGGCCGACGGCGCTATCTGGAATCTATCGCCGCAGACGCGCGCCAACTGTTGCAGCAGATCGAGAAGCCCGACGTCGACAGCATCGACGGGCTTTCCCCGACCATCGCCATCGAGCAAAAACCCGGTCTCGCCAATCCTCGTTCCACCGTCGGCACGATCACGGGTATCTACGATTTTCTGCGGCTGCTCTTCGCGCGCGTCGGACAGACGTTTTGCATCGAGTGCGGCCATGAGGTCAAGGCGCATACCGTGGAGCAGATCGTTGATCAGGTGCTCTTACTACCGGCCGAAACGCGCATCATCATCTTGACGCCCGTGCCGGTGCCGACGGCGGTGAACGCACAAAATCTGCTAGAAGAGCTGGCGCGCCAAGGATTCACTCGTGTGATGATCGATGGCCGGATGGCCGAATTAGGCGGCGAGATCAAGCTCGATGTCAGCGCCGTGCGCCAACTTGATC
>VBKX01000683.1:0-484 GCA_005879435.1 Deltaproteobacteria bacterium | reverse complement strand
GAGCGAATAAGTAAGATCCAAATTCTCTCGGAAGATGTCGTCGAGCCGGCGCGTGAGTTGACCTTCAGCCCAAGGTTCGTTTGCCTAAATTGCGGTGCGGCGGCACCGGAGGTTACTCCGAGCCTATTTTCCTTCAATAACCCCCAAGGCGCTTGCCCGCGGTGTAACGGCTTGGGGGAAATTTCCCAGCGAGGGAAGCGTACCAGCGATTCTGCCGGCATGTCGTGCCCGGATTGTCGCGGCGGCCGGCTCAGGAAAGAAAGTCGCGCGGTGCGAATCGCCGGCCACGATATCTGCCAAATCGCCGCGCAGCCAATCGCGGATGCGATTGAGTTTTTTAGCCGACTCGAATGCGCCGAAGGGCGAAAGATCATCGGCGCAAGAATCGCCGGTGAAATCGCGCCGCGGTTGCGGGTATTGGCTCGTTTGGGTCTCGATTACTTAAGCTTGGATCGCTCTTCGGTGACGCTTTCCGGCGGCGAGC
>VBKX01000682.1 GCA_005879435.1 Deltaproteobacteria bacterium | reverse complement strand
AGCGCACATTGAGTCAGCGCTGGCGTCGCTTGTGCAGCAGGACTATCCAAATCTAGAAATTATTCTGGTCAATGACCGTTCGATGGACGGCACTGGAAAAATCATCGATCGATTCGCGTCTTCGGACGCGCGGATTCATGCTGTCCATGTTGATCAATTGCCCGCCGGCTGGCTTGGCAAGGTGCACGCCCTGCAATGTGGGATTCAAAAGGCGACCGGAACGTGGCTTCTCTTTACCGATGCAGACGTGCATTTTACCGGCGGCACCTTGCGCCGCGCCGTGGCCTTTGCCCTGAATCAGGGCTGCGATCACCTGGCGCTCATTCCTCTAACGCTGGAGAGCGGCTTCTGGCTTGATGTCGTGGTGCGCACTTTCGGGTTATTGTTTTTCGTCACTACCCGAGCCGGAAGCGCGAACCGGCCTTCGAGCAAAACATTTGTCGGCATCGGCGCATTCAATCTCGTCAGAGCCCAAACGCTGTGCCGGACTCAAGGATTTGAATGGCTGCGGCTGGAGCCTGCCGATGATCTCGGTTTAGCGCTGATGATTAAGTTAGCCGGCGGCGTTTCCCGGCTCGCAATCGCCTATGAAAATCTCACGGTCGAGTGGTATCCCACCGTTGGCGCAATGTTCAAAGGCTTAGAGAAAAATCTTTTCGGCCCGGCGTGTTACTATCACTGGTGGCTGATGCTTATCCAAGTCGGGGTTCTTTGCGCTCTCGCCGTCGCTCCGTTGACGGCGCTAGGATGGGGTTTACAGCAACCGTCTTTGCCTGTGCTGTTGAGTGGATTAAGCGCGGTCGTAGCACATGGAATCTTTTCACTCGTTGTTGACCACCGCGGTCGGGAGGCAGTAGGCGTGTTGATGCTTCCGGTCGGACTGCTCATGATAGGCGCGATGTTAATTCGCGCTGCTTACAAGTGTATTCAAAACGGCGGTGTCGATTGGCGCGGCACGCATTATTCGCTTGCGGAACTGCGCGCCGGGCAGCGGGTCAGATTTTAGAGATCAGGTGGGCGATAAAGGGATTGAGATCGTGCGCAACCCTCATCGTCCACCGGTACGTACGGTGACCTGAGTCGCTTCCAGCGCGCCGCCTGAGCTTTGGGTTCCTTGCAGTGAGACTTCGGCGCCGTTTTTCAGTGAGTTTCGGTCGCCTAAAACGCGTTTGACCAGCGGGATATCCGGCGGGACCAGAACTTTGACCTCGCCGCCTTTGTACTTTAGAGTGATCAGCCTGCCTTTGATGTCCTTTACCGCGATATCCTCGACATGTTCGACATTGGCGTTGGTCATAGTCGCCCCGCTCTGTGGCGCCGAGCCTAGGGGACGATGCCCCTCGCCGGTACCGCGTTGATCCTCGGAGAAAACATGGACCTCCGAAGCGAGGAATGTTCCATCAGATTGCTTCGTCGCCGTGGTCCCGAGATACATCCCCGAGCCAATCTCCGAAAGATTGATCGGCACCTCTGCGCGAATCACGGTCTTGTCCGTCAAGATCGCTTTCACGTCTCCGTTGGAGCTACTCACGATCAACTCCTGGCCCTTAAATGAGGTGATTTTGCCTCGGACCGTCGCGGCGGCAGTCTGCGGAGAACTCGGCGACGAGACCAGGAGGAGTATCGCTATCCCGTCAGCGACTGTCATGCTTGTCACACGAAACATCGTCAAATGTGTCATTGCAGCGTTCCTCAACCCTGATACTTGTATACGTCACGACCAGGTTTGACTCAAGCAGAGTCGACGAAAACGCACCGCGGCCCGGCGTTTTAATAATCGATCGGGTGCCACGTAACTGCCCATCAGATAACGGTTTCTGGCCGCTAAGGACAATTTTTGTTCAAGTCAGTAATTATAAATTCGGCAAACAACCGATAAATTAGGTGCTTACGGATGGTACGAAGCTTGCTCATCGATTTCCTAAAAGAGAATCGCCCATGAAACAGTCAAATAGCTATCCTAATCTTGATCGAAATTGGCAATGGCCTGAGAAAACTTGGTTTCGCGAGCGGCTCAATGCGATCAAAGCAAAAGAGCACGAACAGCGGCGCAGACCATTGGTTGGGACCCAGCCGACCGAGCATCTCGGCGAACCCGACAACCCTGAGAAGGGTCCATTGAAGGCATGATTGAGCGGGAAATATCAAGACCCGCTTCCACCCCTCTTTTCTAAACCGCCTGCCGAAAACTTTTCTCGAAACTGCCGCCAGCTTTCCAAAAACGATCATTTGGCCTTAGCCACCGCGGTCATTGCCTTACACCGCAAGATGATGTGGTCCGGACCTGAGCGCTACTTGCAGAATGAATGACATTCAGGAGAAAACGAGCAAAGAGTTCGGAGAGGAGTTTTCCAGTAATGAGTGACGAAGACTGGGCAACAAAATACGCCGCAATGAATGGTCGGGTCACACAAAAGTATGAGCATCTACCGAAAGGCGAACAGATCGGCAAGCGCCCGGAAGCAAAACCTCAATAATCCACTAAGCCGTAGGTCAACGACCGCTACGCCGGAGCTTTCTGCCCCCCGGAGTCGGTGCACCAAAGCACCAAGGTGAGCGCGACCATAAAGTAAAATCCGACCCAGCGCATGCGTCACTTCACTAAAAATTGTTCGTTGTTCCGGGGTGAGTGTCGTTTCATCGATCTCAGCTAAACGTGCCATCAGCGCTTCCTTTTCGATGCACATATTGGCCGATCGCAACCATCAATAGGATTTCGTCGAGAGAATCCGAACGTTCGCGTCGTTGTGTTCCTCCATAGCTTGCATTTTTACCCCCACGGATGTAATCGATTGCAAATTTAAGTGAATTTCTCGCGGAGGACAAAGCGATGGCGCAAGCAGCGACAGATCAGAGCTGGGATCTTGAGGCCGACGTCGTAATTATCGGGTCGGGGGCCGCCGGTTTACCGGCGGCGATTAAAGTCGCGGACGCTGGCGCGTCCGTGATCGTTGTCGAGACTAACTACGATATCGGCGGACACGCGATCATCAGCGGCGGCAACGTGCCCCTTGGCGGCGGCACGAGCGCGCAGAAAAAGTACGGTATTCAGGATACTCCCGACACGGTTTTCTCGGACCTCACTGACTGGACGATCGTGCAGCCCAACGGCTGGCCGGATTACCGTTACAACGATCGCGCGGTGATGCGCGCGTTTGCCGATCATTGCGCGCTAACCTATGAATTCCTCCTTGAAAATGGCGTCAAGTTCAAAGAGGTCGCGCCGGACAACCAAGGCGGGCACAATTTAGGCAACTCCGCGCCGCGCGAAAATCATGCGTTTTGGACCAAAGGCGCGGGTTATGAAAGTCCGAATAATCGAGCGGGAACCGGCGTGATTCGACCGTTGGAAAACAGCGCCCGCGCCAAGGGCGTCCAATTTTTGTTGAACTACAAAATGACGAGGTTTCACCGCGAAGGGCAGAACAGCGGACGAGTGATCGGCATCACGGCCGAGCACACGCCGCGAATCATGCCTGGTCAATCGACCCCGTTAAAAAGCTTTCGTTCCGACGGCAACATCGACAGCACCAAGCCGACGATGGGAATCCGCGCGAACAAAGCCGTCATCGTCGCCACCGGCGGCATGACGAGCAACTTGAATTTTCGCCGCATGTTCGATCCGCGATTGACCGCGGTTCTGACCGTCGCCGGTGAGCCCTACAGCTACCAGGATGCCAGCGGCGAGCTGGCAGCAATGGCGATTGGCGCTTCTCTTTGGGGGCTGGTGAACCAGACACTGGAAAATGGCGACAATATCCGAACTCAACGGGTGCTCGCCACCAAGTGGAATTACATGACTTGGGAGTTGGAGTGTCCGATCTTCCCGCTCGTGCGCTCCACCGGACTCAGCGTAAAAGACTGGCACGATTTGATTCTTGTCAACCAAGTCGGGAAACGATTCTACGACGAAACCAAGGGTGATTACCCGCATGGCAATGTGTACAACGATTTCAATCCCTACACGCCCAACGATTATCGCAATAACGAGAAAATCGACTACCATCCCAACAAGTATAATTTCTTCAACGCCGCGGTGGCGATGAACGAGTATTCCGAACCGCCGGATTATTCCGCCGGTCCGATCTGGGCGATCTTCGACGCTGACGCGGTTAAACGCGAAGGTTGGAAGGTGACGCCGCCGTATGTCGATCCAGACGGTTATTTCTTCAGCGCGAACACGCTTTCAGATCTCGCCGCCGCGATTAAGAACGAGTATCAGGCAAAGCCGATGAACGGCGCGATCTTGCAGGCCGCGGTTGATCGGTACAACTCGTTTGTCGATGCCGGCAAGGATAGTGATTTCGGCAAACCGGCGCCGAAACACAAGATACAGAC
>VBKX01000006.1 GCA_005879435.1 Deltaproteobacteria bacterium | reverse complement strand
CTCCGGCAGCGATCTCAAAACCGTGCGCCGCGCCGCGCTTTTTCTTTCGGACCTCGCTGAAGTCGCTGCGATCGCTCTTACAGAGGGGGCCATCGGGCTGCAGCGGGTGAAGATTAAACTATTCGTGCCGCTGCTGCCGATGCTTTCCGAGCTTTCTGAGGATCTCGATGAAATTATCAAAACGCACAATGGAGAAACCGCGCTCGAATATAAATACGACGGCGCGCGGGTGCAGATCCACAAAGACCGCGATCAGGTGCGCATCTGGAGCCGGCGTCTGACTGAAGTAACCGAGAGCCTGCCAGAGATCGCCGAGATCGCGCGCAAGCATCTTCGCGGCGATTCCTTCATCCTCGACGCCGAAGTCGTGGCAACCGGCGGCGACGGCCGACCGTTTCCTTTCCAAGAGCTCATGCGCCGGTTCCGGCGCGTTCACGGCATCGAAACGGCGGCGGGCGAAATCCCGCTTTCGCTTTTTTTATTCGACTGCCTCTACTTAGACGGCGCATCGCTGATCGACGAGCCCTATGAGACACGTTGGGAAAAGCTCAGTGAAATTTCCGCCGGCAAATATTTGGCGGCGCGACAAATTGTTAGCGACAAAAGCGACGCCGAAGCGTTCCTGACGCAATCGATTGCCGCGGGCCACGAAGGAGTGATGGCGAAGGCGCTGAATAGCCCGTACATGCCCGGCAATCGCGGCAAGCTCTGGTTCAAAGTCAAACCGGCCGAAACCATCGATTGTGTGATCGTCGCCGCCGACCGTGGCTCGGGAAGAAGGCGCGGTTGGCTCTCCAATTATCACCTTGCGGTAGTAGACAATACCGGCGGCTCCGCGCCAGTGGGCAAGACGTTTAAAGGTCTCACTGACAAGCAGTTTATCGAGATGACCGCCAGGCTGCAGACGCTTCAATTGGATGACGACGGCTACACAGTCGCTGTGCGACCGGAAATCGTCGTTGAGGTCACCTATAATGAAATCCAACGAAGCCCGCAGTACAGCTCCGGCTTCGCCTTGCGTTTCGCGCGCATCACGAGAATCCGTGACGACAAAGGCCCGGCACAGATCAACACACTGGCCGAACTACAAGCCCTTTACGAACGACAATTCCTCACCAAAAGCCGCCGCTAAATCGGTCATGGTTGACACCTGACAAATTTATCCGATACTTGGCGCATATGGCCGGACAATTTGTTTCAGTAAAGCAGGCATTTAATTCCCCGGTGGGCAACGAAATCACTCTGCGCGGATGGGTCCGCTCGCGGCGTGATTCCAAAGGAATAACGTTCATCGAGCTGAACGATGGCTCGCGCTTCAAGAGCATGCAGCTGGTCGTCGACGTCGGAGCGATTTCGGAAGACACACTCAAACAAATCACCACCGGTAGCAGCATCGAAGCGACCGGCGTACTGGTCGAATCGCCGGTACGGCACAGCCGATGCCACGACCTATCCGCTGCAAAAAAAGGGACACACGCTGGAATTTCTCCGCGATATTTCCCACCTGCGCGTGCGCAGCAACACTTTCGGCGCGGCGTTTCGCGTGCGCAACGCGTTGACCCACGCGATTCATACGTTTTTTCAGGAGCGCGATTTTCTCTACGTGCAGACGCCGATCATCACGACCTCGGATTGCGAAGGCGCCGGCCAGATGTTTGGCGTGACGACGTTGAACTTGCAGCAGCCGCCGCGTGCGGCTGACGGCAAGATCGATTGGCAGCAGGATTTCTTCGCCAAGCCGGCTTACCTCACAGTGAGCGGTCAGCTCGAGGGAGAGATCTTCGCGTCGGCGTTTTCTAAAGTTTATACCTTCGGCCCGACGTTTCGCGCCGAGAATAGCAACACGCCGCGCCACTTGGCCGAATTTTGGATGATCGAGCCGGAGATGGCTTTCTACGAGATCGAAGACAACATGAGACTCGCCGAAGACTTTCTTAAATATATTATCCGCTACGTACTCGACCACTGCCGCGAGGACCTGGAGTTCTTCAATCAATTCATCGAGAAATCGGTGCTCGCGACCCTGGAACATGTCGCGGAATCCGACTTCGGCCACATCACCTATACCGACGCGGTTCAGGAGCTAAAAAAATCCGCCAAGGCTTGGGAATTTCCCGTCGAGTGGGGCAATGATCTGCAAACCGAACACGAGCGCTTTTTGTCCGAAGAGGTTTTCAAAAAGCCGTTGATCGTCACCGACTATCCGAAAGCGATCAAGGCGTTTTACATGCGCGCCAACGACGACGGCAAAACCGTGCGCGCGATGGACGTGCTCGTGCCGCGCGTGGGCGAGATCATCGGCGGCAGCCAGCGCGAAGAACGCTACGATGTTTTGCTGCAGCGGCTGCGCGATGCGGGATTGGACGAAAAACCTTACTGGTGGTATCTCGACCTCCGCCGCTACGGCACGGTTCCCCACTCCGGCTTCGGCCTCGGCCTGGAGCGTATGATGATGTATCTCACGGGTCTAAAAAATATCCGCGATGTGATTCCATTTCCGCGCACGCCGGGCAACGCGGAGTTTTGATCAAGATCTGCGCCCGCGCGCCGCGTGGCATCACAGATAATCTTTCCGCGAAAATATTCAGCGTGAGCGGCCGGCGGATGATTTGATAGGGCGGCGGGACGGAGCGCGCAGCCCGGCCGTCTGTTTAGCTGCGCCGATCGCTGGTGCCCGCAGCAGCGCCAGCGCCGCCGGGATCAATAAAAAGTAGCAGACCGCTCCAACCATCAACGTCGCGCTGTTCCCTAAAGCAAGGCTGAGAACCACGGCGACGATCGACGCCAGCACGCCGGCGGCGCCGTTGATGCCCCAAAACCGATCGCCGTAATCAAGCGCATGCCGGTGGGAACACCGAACCCCAAAAGAATCCCGAACGGGGCTATCCACCACACACAAAGAGCGATCCGGGTTGTCAGATCGGCGTCGACGAGAGCAGCGAACACCGATCCCATAAAAACCGCCAAGCCAACGGCATAAGCTCCGGTCGCCACGCCCCAGATAACCAGTCGCCGAGCGCTTTGCAGCGGGAATTTTGCCGAGAGGAAACTACCGACACCCGTCGACAAGATAAGCGTCGAAAGGAGCACGCTCAAAGAATAGACCGGATGGCCGAGGAAGATGCTCATGCGTTGCAGCAGGCCGATCTCGATCATCATGAAGCCGGCACCGATTAGAGAAAAATAAAGCGTGCCGTGAATTACCTGCCGGGTACCGACGTCGCGCAGAGCCGAGCGCAGCGGAATAATCAGCGCGGCCACGACGAGCAGCAGTGCGATGAAAAACAAAATAAGTAGCGTGACCGTCGCGACGAGATTGCCGTGGCGCACGCCGCCTCCTTCCGAAGTCGTCGCCAAAACCCCGCGCGCGAAAGCGAACGCTTGCAGCGGCCGCGACAGCGGCAGTTGATTGAAAAAGAACGGCCGCCCATCCGTCGGCGGCGTCAAGTCGAACGGCAAGCTCGAAGTGAAGCGCCACAGAGCCGCCAGATCCGGCGCGCCAACGATGCGCGATAGCACGCTCGATGTCGGCTCGCGACTGGGCGTGATCAAGATTTCATGCTCGTAAGTCGCCGCGGCTTTTTCCAACGCCTCGATATCGCGCGCTGAAAACGGCGAACGCGACAATACGAGCGTCGCGATACGCTTCTGCGCGGCAAGAAATAAATGGCGGCGCGGTTCGCGAACACCCAGTTCCATCAATGTCGCCACGGCTAAGCTCACCAGCCTCCCGGTTTCGTCGGGAAAGGCCGGTTCGTACCACCGGCTCACGGTCAGTACTCCCTGAGGGGTCAACCGGCTGATAAAGATCTTCCAGGCGTCGACCGTGTACAGGCCGTTTTCACTGAGCGTAAATGCTCCGGCGCCGGTCGCCGCCCAAGTGTCGACCAAGCTCACTCCGCGCCAGCAAGCTTCTACCCTCGTCTGCGATCAGCTGAACCCCGGGGATCCGAGCGATGTTTGTGAACGGCAGAAGACCGTCGTCGCTCTTTTGCAGGTCGACAAGTATCGGGTTGAGCTCTATAGCCGTGATTTCCTTGAGGCCGAAGAGCGCCGCCGACAAAACGTCCCGACCGCCGCCCACGCCGACAACGACGCCGCGTTCGCGTCCCGGGAGAAAATAAGCAAGATTGGTGACGTCGAATTTCAAAAATCCGACGGAATCAAAATTGCCATCGAATCGATAGGCCGTCGTGCCGGCGTCGCCGTCGATGAACAAATCCACCTGGTCGGCGACCCAGGGCTTGTCAAACATCCTCGGTGACGGTCCCCACATAATCGGCGATCCTCTGAATGTCGGGCTGACATCGACGCGGGAAAAGGAATTCCATTTGCGCAGCGCGTGGGTCCCGGGAAATTCGAACTTGCCTTTGACGACGACGGGTTGAAGTCCATGTTCGAGAAAAGGATTGACCACGGCGGCCAAGAGCAGCAAGAGAAAAATCCATTGCCGCTGCCAAAGCCATAGGTGAAACGGCGGCTTGATTTCCGGCAATCCGCCGATCGCGGACGTTGAGAACACGATCGACGACGACGCTGCCACCACCGCTATCCACAACACGGCCGAAGGCCCGTCCGTTAAGTTCAACAGCAACAAGGCGCCGACCGCTCCGCTCGCCGCGCCCACGAGATCGACCCCGTACACTTTGGCGATGGCATAGGAGCTGCGCGTCAGAGCGAGACTGATGGCGACACCGGCAAAGAAGAACGGAATGGAAAGACAAAGCGCGAGCTCGGTCCAAATCCATAGCGTGGTGAACAGCCGGGTAATCACCGGCGCAAGCGTCATTTGCACGGCGAGACAAACCGCGGTCGCGAACGCAAATAGTCCGCTAAAATAGCCCAGATCGTAGGACAGAGTTTTTTCCGAGAACCGTTCGCCTTTGAGATAAACCCACACTGCGCCGGCCGTTAAACCGAACATCGCCAAGCTGATCACGAAAAATGCCAAATGATACCAGACGACAACGGAAAGTATCCGCGTCTGGACGATTTCCAACATCAAGGCGGCGAAACTGACCAAGAACACGCCGGTGTAAAAACGGATGGGTCGCATGAATTAGTTTCTCGAGGATCGAACTATTCCCGAATCGCACGACGCAAGTAATCGGCTCTTACGCACTGACGCGCCACGGCGCCGGCTGGCGAACTGATTCTCGTGATTGATCGCATCGGTTTTCGAAGCGGAAACCTTGCTCGCGCCCGAAATGCGTGGCAAGTAAGACGACGAGGGTAATTCAGCCCGTCTGACTTCATCCTCTCTGTTGTCATCCCTTTACCATGCGCGGAAAAAAATTTCGATGTTTGAATGGGCGCCTGGTTTTGCGCTTGCGCGAAGCCGATCGACAAATTGATTACTGAAGTCGTCGACTCTCCCTGAGTGTTCAAGGTTTCACTATGAAAAATTGCCGATGACTGCGCCGTTCAAACTCAGCCCCATGGCGCGGGGATTGACTACGCTCTATACGAGCGCGTTGCTCGCCGGTATGTGGTCGATGATGGTTCCCGCCGTTCCGGTCATGGCAAAATTCTTCGCCGTGAGCCCAGGCACCGCCGCGCAAATCATCACGGCGCTGGCGCTGGGCCGCTTTGCCGGCATGCCGCTCAGCGGCACCGTGCTCGACCGCTTGGGAACCCGCGCGGCATTGACGTCGGGGCCGGCGCTGGCGTGCAGCGCCGCGCTGCTCGCCGGAATCACGCCTTGGTTTAGCGTTATTTTGGCATTGGTGTTTTTGATCGGCGTGGGCGAGAGCATTTGGGTCATCGCGCGCGAAGTCGCCGGCATCGACCTCGCGCGCTTAGACCAACGCGGCCGTGTCTTGAGCGGATTTCACGGCATCAATAATCTCGGTCTCGCATTGGGCCCGCTTTTTGGCGGTTTGCTTACTGAAGCGCTGACCTTCCACGCGGTCTTTTTCGCGTATGCTGCGTGCGCTTTGGCATCGGCGCTTTTGGGTATCTCCGTCGCCGGATCGCGCCCACCGGCAGCGACGCGAGTCGGCGTCAAATCGCCTTGGAGCATTGCCGCGCTCGGCCAGCGGCTGCGCAGCCTGACGGAGCTGTTTCAGCAAATTCACCCCGACCTGCGCGCCACCTATGTCGTCCTGGTTCTCGCCACGCTGACGAGCTTCATGCACCGGGTGACGACCCAAAGCATGCTGCCGCTCTTGGCCACTGCGAAACTCGGACTATCGCCGAAAGAAGTCGGTATGCTGTTTACGATCTCCGGGCTTGCGGTTTTTGCGATGATCCTGCCGGCTGGCTTCGTGATCGACAAGGTCGGCCGAAAATGGGCTACGGTTCCAAGCACGGGAATTCCCGCCGTGGCGTTCTTGATGATCCCCTTCGCGGCAAGCTTCCTGCAACTCGCCGTGCTGATATCGTTTCTCGGCATTGCCAACGGACTTTCCCTCGGCTCGCTGGCAACTTCCACTTACGACGTCGTACCGGCCAAGTCGCGCGGGCGTTTGCAGGCGGCGCGGCGCACGCTGGCGGAAATCGGCGGTGTCAGCGCGCCGTTGGCCGGCGGCTATCTCGCCGACGCTTTCAACCCGGGTGTGCCGTTTTTGGCGTACGCGCCGCTCTTGGTTTTGTCGGCGATCTTGCTCGCCGTGGTGGCGCGGGAAACCTTAGAACGCTAACGCGCCGGCGAAAAGCTCCTCATGCCTCGAAGGCTCTGGAGCGGCCTAAGAATCTAGTGTGGCGTCTCAGCCGTTCGTTTAAATAGTCCAGACGACAGCAGCAGCTGAGGTAACCTCAAATCCCCCTTGTCCCCCTTTTTTTCAAAGGGGGAATTTTCTCCGGGATTCTATCCATTGTTGAAAGGTATTCAGAGAGGAGGCTGACTCCGTAACGCTCTAACCCCTCTTTGCCAAAGAGGGGCAGGGGAGATTTTCTGCCAGAACGGCGCGCGAAGTATGCATCGACCTTCTGAGGCGCGACACTAGGCGGCGATGAAAAATTTCCGCTGCTGCGGAGCCAATCATCAATGCGAGGGACGCGTGAATAGCATTTGCGCGAGTTTTTTGTCTATAATGAGCGGATTAAATGCGAATTTGGCTCCAATGAAGTACCAAACCGACGATCTCAGAATTAAAGAAATCAAGGAATTGCTGCCACCAGCGCGTCTGTTGGGAGATTTTCCGCTCACGGAGAAAGCCGCCGAGACCGTCTACGAAACGCGCCAGGCGATTCACCGCATTCTTCACGGCGCGGATGACCGCTTGCTCGCTATTATGGGCCCGTGCTCGATTCACGACACGAAGGCCGCCAAAGAATATGCCGCGCGGCTCAAGGACGCCAAGCAGCGTTGCGCCGCCGATCTGCTGATCATCATGCGTGTGTATTTTGAGAAACCGCGCACCACGGTCGGCTGGAAGGGCTTGATCAACGACCCTAATCTCGACGGCAGTTTCCAGATCAACGACGGGCTGCACCTGGCGCGGAAACTTTTACTGGAATTGAACGAAGCGGGAATGCCGGCGGGATGTGAGTTTCTCGACATGATCACGCCGCAGTATTTCGCCGATCTGGTTTCCTGGGGCGCCATCGGCGCGCGCACGACGGAAAGCCAGGTGCACCGCGAGCTCGCTTCAGGTCTCTCCTGCCCTGTCGGCTTCAAAAACGGCACCGACGGCAACGTGCGCATCGCCATGGACGCGATTCGCGCCGCCCACGCGCCGCATCATTTTCTGTCGGTGACCAAGGCAGGGCACTCGGCGATCGTCTCAACCGCGGGCAATGAAGACTGCCATATTATTCTGCGGGGCGGGAGACAACCGAACTACGATGCAGCCAATGTCGACGCCGCGGCGAAGAGTCTGGCCGAAGCCGGCATCCCGGCGCGCATCATGATCGACTGCAGCCACGGCAACAGCGGCAAAGATCCGGCCAACCAAGTGGCCGTCGGCCATGACGTCGCAGCGCAGGTCGCCGCCGGAGACGCGCGGATTTTCGGCATCATGGTGGAAAGCCATCTCAAAGCCGGCCGCCAGGATTTGATCCCGGGCAAAGCGCTTGTCTATGGTCAAAGCATCACCGATGGCTGCGTCGGCTGGGAAGACACTCACGCCCTGATCGACGCGCTCGCCAACGCGGCGCGTGAACGGCGCGTAAAAGCCGCAGCCAACGGCGAATCCGAATAGAGCCGGCGAAAAATCCGATTGCTTGCGCCGGCGTCGATCACCGACGTCGGTGTGCCATGTCCCCTGATAGTTCTTTCGATGAGATCATCAATTTGACTTCGCCGTCATAGAGCTTTTGCAAGCCGACGTTCAACAACTTGTTTAAGTTTCACCGATTCCTTTCATCTCGCCGACCGGCAACCCTCAACCTATGCGTAATTGGCTTACGGGAACTTTCTACGGCTGGCGCATGATCGCAGCCTCGGCGGCCGTGCGCATTTTAGGCGCCGGTTTGCACAGCTACGGCTTCACCGTTTTCTTTTTGCCGCTCAGCCAGGAACTGAATCTTAGCCGCACCGCGACTTCATTTGCGTTTTCTCTCTCCCGCGCCGAGGGCGCGATCGAAGGACCGATCGTCGGCCACTTGCTCGACCGCTACGGCCCGCGGCCGGTGATGATCGCCGCGGTCTTGACGATGGGCGTCGGCTATCTCTTGCTCTCCCAAGTCGATAGGCACGCGCCGATGGCGCTTACGAACACCTGGTTCATTCGCCTGCGCGCCCACGCCATGACGATCAACAGCGCCGCTTACGGCCTCGGCGGCGTCTTGCTCGCTCCGGTGCTGATCTTAATCGTGCAGGCCTGGGGTTGGCGTTGGGGCGCCGCAGTTGCCGGGATGGCATTTATCCTAATCGGCTTGCCGCTTTGTTTAACGATTCGCCGATCGCCCGAGAGCATGGGACTTCGGCCCGACGGCGACGCCGATTTCCCTACGGATCCGGCGGAGAAACACGCCGGCGCGCGGCGCGCCGCCACCGAAGCCGATGTCACCGCCGGTCAAGCGTTGTGATCGTTTGCGTTCTGGGCGCTCGTCTTCGGTGCCGGCGTGCGAAACGCGGCTTACCATGCCATCTCGACGCACTTTATTCCGCTGATGATTTGGAAAGGCATGAGCCCGCAGCAGGCGACTTTCTTGCTCAGCGCTTTTGCCTTTCTTGGCTTTGTCTCCACGCTTTTGTTCGGCTGGCTCGCCGATTCGATGAACAAGCCGCGCTTGGTGTCCCTGCTTCTCTTCACCGCCGGGATTTCTATTTTTTTCCTGATCTTCGGCAGCTCCATCGGCTATCTGGGCTTTTTCATCCTGCTATTTACGACGGTCGAGGCGACGTACCCCGTCGCTTGGGCGATGGTCGGCGATATCTTCGGCCGCAGGCACTTTGCCAAGATTCGCGGCTATATGAGCGTCTTTTACGTCTGGGGCAGCGTCCTCGGACCGGTGCTCGCCGGCGCGATCTGGGATCGCTGGCACACTTACGAACCGATGCTCTGGGGACTCGTGGTGATGTTTTTTCTGTCGGGGGCGTTTTATAGCGTTCTCGGCAAGCCGTGGGCGCAGCCGAAAAATAGTTAAGCCCTGTTCAAGGTTCCATGTTCAACGTTCAAAGTTCCGGGATCAAGAAGACATCGTTGTTCCGACCTTGAACATTGAACCTTGAACCTTGAACCGCAAATCAGTTCATTTGACACGCACCGCGAGCCAGATCGTCTCCGCGCCGGTCCGCGCCACGCGATGGCGTAGATGGCGTGGAATCATCAGGTGGTCGCCGTCTCTGAGTTCGACAAGCTCACCGCTGGCGAATTCTAAAGTCGCCGTGCCGCGCAAGACGATCACCCATTCATCCTCGCCCTGGTCATACCAGAAATTTTTCGGGCTGCGGTGCGAGTGCGAAACGATCCGCTCGATTTTGACCGAAGCATTTTGCCATAGCGTGACAAACTGTTCTCCACCAGCCGGGGCTTGAATGTCACGGAAGATATTTTGCACGGTGACGTTCACCACGGACCTTCACAGATGCGCGTTTCGAATCCCCGGTACATCGACGATTCTTTGTTGTCCGCTCGCCGGCGGATTCTCCGCGCCGCTCACCATGGCGTTGACGAACTGCTCAATGGTCACCAAGCCCAGACGCTCCGCCGTCGCGCGCGTCGCCGGAATGGCTTCGGCGAGTTTGTAGAGCGGCATGATGACCTTGGGCCACCGGCGGCCCGGCCCGAGCACGTACCACGGCCGCACGATCGTCGCGGTTAACCGCGCTTCTCGAATCATCGCTTCGCCGAGCGAGCGCACCCAAAGATAGGCCTGCATGATCGGCGCCGGTTGCGCGACGCTCACGTAGACGAGATGGCGAATTTTTACACGTTGCGCCGCGTTGACGCTGGCGCGGATGGAAATCAGGTCAACTTTTTCAAATTGATCGGCTTTGCTCGGCGTCGGGTGCGGCGTGCCAACGAGATGAATCAACGTGTCGCCAGCGTGCAATGCCGTGGCGATCGAGTCGTCGCTCAGCGCGTCGCCCACGACCGAGGTCGCGCCGGCGGGGACTCGCTGGGCAGATTCCGCGCGGGTCAGCACGCGCACGCGATGACCGCGCGCCAACAGCAGAGGAATCAGATTCCTGCCGATGTAACCGGTGCCGCCGGTGACCAGGATATCGAGAGGTGTTGCCGTTTGTTTCATCTCAAGTCAGTCACTTTCCATCATCACGATCAGGAATCATATCGACTTGCGTGTGAATAAGCATTCGCCCTTCCGTCCTTGAGCGATTTCTTCGTTTAATCCTATCTAACTCGGCCGCCCGGAAGACGCCGAACGAATCGTCACGACTGAAACTTCCGGTGGCACCAAAAAGCGTACCGGTAGGATACTGGTGCCAAGTCCGGGGCTGACGAAAAGATGGCGGCCATTTTCCACAATATGCCCCATGGCATAGCGTTGACCATACCTAGACGGTACGATCAAGCGTCCAATCCCCGGAAAATAAACTTGCCCGCCATGCGTGTGACCGGCGAAAATCAAATCCACGTTTCCCGGTACAACGGGGAATAGATCCGGATTGTGAGTGAATGCAAGGGCGGGCTCGTGGAGCGGCAGTTTCGCTAGTACGGCACGATAATCACGTGGTCCGGTCAAAAAATCGCTCAATCCGACCAACCA